>CAZJHC010000204.1:0-6844 GCA_964545645.1 uncultured Saprospiraceae bacterium | reverse complement strand
CATTAGAACTAGGTAGTTATAGGGCGACATGGACTGTTACGGACCATTGTGGCAATAGATCGATGGCAACGTTTGATTTTGAAATTGAGGACGATGAAGACCCTGAAGCTCAATGTTTTACAGATGTAACTATCGACATCAGTACTATAACAGAGAGGGCCATTCTCAGCGTTGATATGGTTGACAATGGTAGCACCGACAACTGCACAGGTTTAATAAGAGGAATAAGAGTGGCGGGTACTAGCAATAGCTTAACCGAAAATATAGTATTTACTTGTGGAGACTTGGGTCTTGTCAATGTAGAATTAGTTGTCCAAGATGACAATGGGAATACGGATAACTGTATTATCCCTGTCACTATAGATGATCCTGGTAATGTGTGCTTTCCCGGGTTTAACAATGTAGGATTGCCATGTGGTAATGTCATGGATTTTGATGGAGTAGATGACTTTATAGAGGTGGCATCTCTTTCTGCGCCTCGCAATTTTACAATAGAAGCAGTTTTGTTTTATAGAGGAGTAGATGACGGTTACGTTACACTATTCGAGTTTGGTAATGATAATCCGTTCATTGGCTTTGATGCAGGTCGTCTATCCATATTTGGCGAGATATTCGCCGACGATACCTTTCCCACTCAGAGTTGGACTCATATTGCATTTACTTATAGTCCTGATAACAATAGGTCAAGGATCTACGTGAATGGAGAGTTGATCAAAGAAGGTGCTGCATCTCAGATTTTTTCTGGAGTAGGATTTGGTATGGGCTATTTATCCTCAGATCTTTTTTACAATGGACAGATGGATGAAGTAAGACTGTGGAATATAGAAAAAACTCAAGAGGAGTTGCTCGAGACGATCAATGATAACCTCACTGGTGATGAAGATAATTTACTAGCGTACTATAACTTCGATGCAGTCGGAGGACTTGCACTTGATGATAGTGGTAACGGTCATCATGGGTTGTTCATGGGCATTGATGGTCCCAATAGAGGGCCTCGTTTTGAGCAAGTCAATACAATTTGTACTGGTAATTTTGTAGGATCGTCAACCATTGCCTTAGGAGGCAATGTTTATACGACTTCTAATGTATCTATCGAAGAAGTACATCTAAGTGCACAAAATATAGTAGAATCTGATATGGCCTTCAGTCTGACCGATGTCGCCGGACAGTATGCTTTTGATAATCTACCAGGTTATGCTCAGTATAAGCTGAGCCCTTCCAAGATCGACGATTATACCAATGGTGTAACAACACTTGATTTAATCTTAATTCAGATGCATATTTTAGGAATTCAGTCATTGGATGATCCATATAAACTGATTGCTGCAGATGTTAACAGTAACGGTTCTATATCATCCATAGATATGGTGCAATTGAGGCAGCTGATACTAGGGGTAACCGATGAGTTGCCTAATAATGATTCTTGGAGATTTATACAAAAAGAATATAATTTTATTGACCCTACGAGTCCTTGGAAGTTCGATGAACAAAAGCAGATAAGCGTTCAAAATAACAATAGTGTTGACAACGATTTTATCGGAGTTAAAATAGGGGATGTCAATGGTTCAGCAGTTGCCAATAGCGCTATTGCAGGGACTCGGGCGAGCGATCATTTTGACTTGCTGATATCTGAATCTATAGAGAATGGACAAGTCTATACTGATGTCATCGCCAAGGAGGCTATCACTGCATCTGGATTACAGCTTAGAGTCAATCTCGATGATTATCAAGAGGTGGTCCTTAAGGATGGATTGATTAGGATATCTAGACAAAATTATCATGCGAATGAACGATCCTTAGCGATTTCATGGACTGCAGAAGATAAAATATTGATACCAGCAGGTGCAAGACTGTTTTCGATAAAAGGAAGAATTAGCGCCAAAGGGTTAGACGCTTTTGATCAAATCTATGATGCTCAATTTGTAACCAAGAGTTTAGTCTTAACAAAGGCTCTTGATGAAGAGCTCGGCGCATTTGATATGACGGTTGATCAAAATCAACCAAATCCGTTCACAGAACAAACTGCTATCTCATTTTATATATCCGAACGATCAGATGTAGAACTAGAGGTTTTTACAATGAATGGACAATCTATATATCATGAATCCAAAAATTATGATCGTGGCAATCATCAAATTATCCTGCAAAGTGATAAAGTTGGGTTAAATAAGGGTATACACTACTATCAAATCAAAACGCAAAAACGATCTTTGGTCCGCAAGATGATAGTGATCTAAATCTGCATTTAAAATATTAAGAATAATAAAGGATGTTTTTCTGATCACCGTCGGGAAAACATACTTTATTTATAATAGGTTGCTCTTTAAATTGCACTGAGTTAACAATATGGCAAGAGGCAACCATATAATAGCTTATTGCATTTATGTAAATTGAATGCACTTTAGCAAAACATTGTTAATTTTACAGTTGGTATAAAACTAAGACATGAAGAGAATATGCGCTCAGTTGGTAATGATGATGTTATTTGCTATTTCAGCAACTGGGCAAATGGAATTGTCCTTTAACTCTTCTACTGTTGCCGCTGCTGGTCAGGATGTAGATATTGACATAGTGGTTAGTGATGGTTTTGATGAGATCGTTTCAATGCAATTTTCATTAAACTGGGACGCCTCTGTATTCGAATTCGAATCTATAGAGAATGTGACAGATGTCCTTCCTATGTTTACAGAGGGCAACAATATAGGAACACCTTTGAGTGCCGCTGCAGTGTCAGATGGACAACTCACAGTTTCATGGAGCCAAAGCAGTACTCAACCAGCTTCTATCCCCGATGATACAAGACTGTTTACATTAAGATTAAGATCAATTGGGAATGTGTGCGACGCTACTTCCTTGGAGACAAGCAATACGCCCCGCATCATTGAAGTAGTCAATAATGACTTTGATATTTTGGACCTACTTACAAGCGGGGGCGATTTATCGATAGATGACGGAAATTGTGGCAATATGAATATGGATGGGGTAGGCCTTATCATTGATGACATCAGTGCTCCATCAGGAGGCAAATTGTGTATCCCTATCAAAGCAACAGACTTTACTGATATAGAAAGCGTACAACTGGGTATAGAGTGGGATCCAACAGTATTGGCATATGACGCAGACTTAGGAGTCAATAGTGTTGGCATATCTCCCGTCAATGTAAATGCGACGAGAGTAGGCCAAGGAGAGTTAATTACGTTGTGGGTATTTGATCCTGAGCCTGTAACCCTCAATGACAATGATGTACTATTTGAAGTATGCTTTGATGTCATTGGAGGGACTGGTAGCTCAACTGATGTCAGTATTGTGGACTTTCCTAATGCGTCGCCACCATTTGAGATTGAAATATCCAGTAACGGGACATTAGACTTTTTTACAGACAACGCCACATTTACAGTAGGAAGTGGAGGAGCTCGTACTGGAGTAGGCTTCATTGTCGACAGCTTGTATACTAATGATGCAACTTCTATCTGCGTTCCAATTATTACGGAAAATTTTGATTCCCTCGTTGCTTTTATGACAGGGATAAGCTTTAATTCGTCAGTACTGACCTACACTGGATTTAATAATACTGGTCTGTCTAATGTCAATGTTGCAGATCAGAGCGCTGCAGATGGAGAGTTGAGAATACTCTGGACCGATCAGAATGCTAATCCTGTAACATTGAGTGATGGCAGTTCTCTCTTAGAGCTTTGTTTTGATATAATAGGAACCGAAGGTCAAACATCACCAATAGGATTTATTAATATCCCGCCCAATTTTACTATTGAGGCTATTAAATTTCCTGCCAGCCCAACGGAGTTTTTTATTGATGATGGCGTCGTAATCATTGGAGATGAACCGGTAGAGGTTGATGCAGTTGAATTAACAGCCAGAGATGTTATGTTTGATCTTGGCGAAACTGTATGTGTTGATTTTGTTGTGGGCAATTTTCAAGATATAGCAGGCATGAGTTTTGTCCTTGCATGGGATGAGAGTGTAATAAGATATATTGAGCCACGTAACCCTAATCTTCCAGGTTTAGGTACTGGTCAGGCTAACTTTGTATTGGTGGATAATAATTCTCTAAGAGTGCTTTATACTCCTACCGATCCACAGTCCTTAGCTGATAATACGATTATATTCCAAGTGTGTTATGAAGCTTTGGCCGGCTGCGATAGTGGAGCATCTACGGAGATTACTATAGGCTCTGATAGCAATATATCCTTGGAGTTTATTAATGGAGATAGTCAAGTACTACCCGTTAATGTTAATAGTGCAACGATTGCAGCTGAGACCTGTGAAATGAACAATCCTCAGATCGAATTGGTAACATTAACCAGTCCAAGCTGTCCTGGTAATATGGACGGAGGAATCATCGTAGATCTAATCGACCTTACAGGTTCGATTACCTGTGAGTGGACTAACGCTAATGGTGACGTCGTAACTAATAATTGTAACCTTGCCGGTCAGGCAGCGGGCAACTATACCTTGACGGCTACTGATGAGTTAGAAGCAAGTGTGTCAGAGACTTTTGTGATTACTGATCCTTCGGTTGTTGATACACAGAGTGTTAGTGTTATTGATTGTGCGAGTGCCAATGCTACGGATGGAGAGATTGAATTTAGCTTTACTGGTGGAGCTGGGAGTTATGTAATCACCTCTACAAGTGCAGGAATCATTGATGGCTTGAATATAAGCGGCCTAAGTGCAGGTGAGGTAACCCTTGTGGTTGAAGACGCAGAAGGTTGTGAATATATGTTTTCGTATACTCTAAATATGTGCTCTGGTGATGAACCTGATGATCGAACAGATTGTAATACTGTGAGATCCATTATTTCTCCCAATGGAGATGGAGTCAATGAGTTGTTCATCATTGGATGCCTTAACGATCCAGATGTAGCTTCACAGATTAATGATTTGGAGGTTTATAATAGATGGGGAGAACTCGTCTACAATCAGGTTAATTATAGTAATAATTGGAATGGAACCAAATCAGACGGTTCTCAATTGGACGAAGGAGGATATATGTGGGTCTTTACGATAGGGTCGCCTACAGATAGACAGATTTTTAGAGGGACATTAACACTATTAAGGTAATATGGATAACAATGTAATAGTGTTAAGCAAAAGCAAGAAAAGAATGAAAAGTATCATAAACATATCAAATGATCTTAGCATGGCCAAAGTCCTCTTTACTTTGATTTTTGTGGTCATAGTCATGAGTGTTAACGCACAGACGAGGTTGATAGGTGAGCGATCGGTTTATACCCAATACTATTTATCGCCCTATCTTCTTAATCCAGGAGCCACTGGTCAAAAAGACTACGGCCAAGTGATGGCTTATTATCGCAATGCATGGTCTTCATTTCCTGGATCGCCTAAGACTGTTACTATCGGTTACGAAGGAGCGATAGGTAATAGAATTGGACTGGGCTTGTTGGGCTTGACGGATAGTTTTGGTGCTTTAAGTACCTCTAAGGGGGCTCTTAGCTTATCATATACCATTGAGACTCCCGACAATGTAATAGGTGTGGGGCTCTCTGGAGAATATATCCAACATAACTTAGACGGAGATGAATTAGTCAATAATCCATTCATAGCCAGTTCGGACCCAGAGATATTAGCGGGTCTTGATGGTGTTAGCTTTTTTGATGCAACCATTGGTGTATATGGTATATATCAAAATAAGATTACTTATGGAGTATCATTCCCTTCCCTGATAAGTCAGAAAGTTAGTGGTCCAGATGGAGATTTAGCTGAAGCGGATTTTGGTTTTATTGCCAACGTGGGTTATAGAATCGAAGTGCCAGAAAAAGATTTAGTATTTGAACCTTCTATATATGCTAAGCAACTTATGTTGGTGCCATTCCATGTTGATGTCAATTTGAAGGCGGATTTTTTGGGGGAACAATTATCAACGGCGATTACCTATTCTTATGGTGCTGAGGAACGATTAGGATTTATGGTGGGAACCCAAGTCAATAATTTTGGATTTCACTACTCCTATAACCTTTCTTTGCATGACTTCCAACAATACAATAATGGATCTCATGAATTGAGCCTACGTCTCAGATTGCAACCCTACGTAAGAAATCAAAACTAATATGCTCAATACTCTGGGTAAGTACTTGTTCTGTTTAGTACTTTTTGCAAGTTGTATCAAAACGGATCAAAAGACGGCAGAATACCTTAGCAAGTATGCCCTAAAAGATAGCGGATGTGCCATTCCTGATGACATGGCAGATATTATCGATATTCCATTCATTGCTAATCTCTTCGATAAAGAGGAGCAGGAGATTGAGTTTGTACCAAATGTAACATCGGAGTTTAGTTACAAAGGGTTCTATATTTGGGATTATGCTGGTGCTAATAATGGTGTGTTCATATCCATCAGAAAAAATGCCCACCAAGATTCTGGAGATGATTTTGCTGCTCAGATGGTGAAGAATGTCAAAGAACAAGGAGAATCCGACAATCAAGGGATAAGTATCATTTATGATGACTTTCCTGGGCCTTGGTCAGATGGTGCGTATAATTTTCAAGCATTTTCTTATGTATGGCAGTTAGATAATTGTATCCTATTCAAGATCATGATCAATGCATCTTTGAATAAAAAAGAACAATTAGATATAGCATATAGTCTTGCCAATGAGATTAATGACAACTACTGGGCTATGATGTTGAGCTCAGACACCCCGCCATCAGAGCGATCATATTAATAAATTTCTATATATAATATGTTGCCCTTTAACATATTATGATAAAATCTAATATTTAAAATACCAACAAGTGGGGGATACAAGCGTAGAGTGAAATGCTATATTTGTGTCTGATGATGCAGAAGGTGTCATTCATTATTAAG
>CAZJHC010000203.1:0-6904 GCA_964545645.1 uncultured Saprospiraceae bacterium | reverse complement strand
GTCCATTAGGTGTTGATAATATCGGATTGCCAGCAATGACGACCATGGCTTTAATTTGTCCGGGGCCTTCCGTTTCTATTTCTTCTGATATGCTAGCCGACGGTACCTCGCCGATATACTTAGGTAACTTGCGAACTCGAGATAGAGGAATGGTCGTCCTTTCTGGCCGCCCTTTTTTAGGGTTCATTGTTACGGGATCAACAGCTGGCAGCGAAAACATCATGCCACCTTCACGATCAAAATTGCCATTAAGGATGTTAAATACATTAGTCAACCATATGCATAAACCTCCATAGCTCTGGGTGCTGAGACCCATACGGCTATAAAGTGTTGCCGCATTGGCAGCTGCCATCTCAAGACATGTAGATCGGATTTTATCTGCAGGTATGCCAGTCAGACCTTCGGCAACCTCAGGAGTATAAGGCTCGACAGCCTTGATAATGTCGTCCAAGCCAGTAATGGCATCTTTTAGATGCCTCAATTGTACTTTTTCTTCTTTGATTAATACATGGACCATGGCCAATAGAAAGTATACATCTGTCTCAGGTCTGATGAATAAGTGTTCGTCGGCTTTCTTGGCCGTCTCAGTCCTCCGAGGATCTATCACGACTATTTTACCTCCTCTTTGTTGTATTCCTCTCAATCTTTTTCCTATATCTGGGGCTGTCATCATACTGCCATTGGAGACTATCGGATTACCTCCCATAACCAATAGGTAGTTCGTGCGATCCAGATCAGGGACAGGGTTGATACTTGGATGTCCTAACATATGCTGTGACGCTACATGATGCGGCATCTGATCAACGGAGGAGGCGCTAAATCGATTTTTAGTCTTGAGGGCTCTTATGAATGGTCTCATGAAGAGTTGGTTGCCTAAGTTATGAGCATTAGGATTCCCTAGAAATACTCCTATTGAGTCGTCGCCATGATCTTTTTGGATTTCTTTAATCCTGTTAACAGTAGTATCCAAGGCTTCTTCCCAACTGATTTGTACAAATCCCTCGGGAGTTTTTTTGACCGGATATCGGAGTCTATTGTCATCGTGATAAAAATCCTGTAGTGCTACAGCTTTAGGGCATATATGTCCTCGAGACAAAGGATCTTCCTTGTCCCCTTTGATAGATATTATTTGGTCTCCTTCGTATTGTATTTCTATACCACAAAGAGCTTCACAGATATTGCAGGTACGATAGTGCTTGTTCATGGTGTCTAAATTAGGCATTATTGATTTTATGAGTCCAATCTATATTGACGCTTTTTTTGATTAGTGATTATTGCTGATAGAGAATTGGATTCATAAGAAATTTGACAGAAAGCCCGAATCAAGACTATGTTAGAAAGTCTCAATCTCTGATGATTTACCGTTTTGACCCACCTATTGAGTGTATTCATGCATCTAATTATAAAAAGGTGCTATGAAAAAACGCAGATTTAATCATGAGACTAATACGGGCATGTTTGCCGATATTTCTTTTTTGCTATTGATCTTTTTTATGGTCGTAACGACCTTCAACAAAGCTTATCAAGTTCCTATGAAGCTGCCGCCTCTTCAGGAAAATCTGCCTCCTGGCAAAATCAATAAGAGCAGAGTTCTAAGCATTCACTTAAATGATCTATCACAAATATTGATAGAGGATAAGCTATACACCAAGGAAGAGCCGTATACACTCAAGGATGAACTGCGTAGGATATGCACTAATACCCAAAAGGACCTCGTCTCAATCAAAATGCACCCAGACACACCCTATGCTCAATATGTGCGGTTGTTAGCAACATTAAAAGAAGATAAGGCCAACTTACAAGAGGAGCTTGCCCAAGAGTTGTATGGGAAGCCCTTGGGCCGACTTAATCAGCAACAGACGTCGGAGATAATCCAACGTACCAAATATTCTGTCACCGAAAAAGAAATAAACAATGAGGAGATTACAACGAAATACTAAGAAGGAAGTAAAAGTAAATACTACTGCCTTACCAGATATTATCTTTATGCTGTTGTTTTACTTTATGATGACCACGGTGATGCAAAATCAAAACCTGAATTCATTACAGTTGCCAGGAGCCTATAATATAAGTACTAAGGAGAATGCTGATGATTCAGATCTTGAGGTATACTTGGGGCAATCGAGCAAAGGAGCCTATGTTCAAGTGAATAACATCAAAGGATCGATGGACAACTATGCAACATTGATGGCCCAAGAGGCAAATCGAATACGGCAAAAAGGGGTGTTTGTCTCTAAAGCTTATCTGTATATCGACTCAGAGTCGCCGATGTCAATAGTCAATAACATTAAAACAGAATTACAACTATTGAATATCTCTAAGGTACATTATGTCCATAATCGACAAGCTATAAATTAATCTGTCAGTTGTTAGATATATGGCTGATTCATCTTGTGGTGCAAAGATTGTTTGACTACAGGCCACTCGCTATTAATAATCGAGAATATGACCGTATCTCTTAGATTGCCAGTTTTGTCATACTTGTGATTTCGGATGATGCCGTCTTGTGTAGCACCTAATCTAAGGATCGCATTACGAGATGCCGTATTGAATCTGTGCGTTCTAAACTCTACTGCGATACATTGATAGATCTCAAAAGCATATCGCAGCAGCAAATACTTGCATTCTGTATTAACCCCAGTTCTATGAGATGATCTGCTATACCAAGTATGGCCTATTTCTAATCGTCTGTGGACCTCATCAATATTCATGAATCTGGTAGAACCTATGGCCATATTAGTATTCTTATTGATGATTACAAATGGTATGGACTCGTGTTGTTCCCATTGAGACATGGCATCGGCGATATATCGATCGATAGTATCTTCAGAGGGCACTGAGGTAAACCATAGATTCCACAACTGGCCATCAGTAGCCGCCTCTATCAATTCTTCTCGGTACTCATTGGAAAGAGGAATAAGTTTGACTTTATTGCCTTCTAAGATTAAGGGCTGACTCCAATCGATCATAGATTTTGACTTTCAGATTATGGACATTAAAAGTCCAAAATTTCAGCTGCTAATGAAATAATTATGCATCAATTTTCATCACAGCCGTCAATCTTACCTATAAACTGCCCTCCCTGTGCAACCGTAAATCCTGTGTCCAGCAAAATAGACGATCCCGCATCAAAAGTGACAATAGACTCTAACTCAATAGTAGAAGAACTTGAAATCTCATTGCTGGTTTGTCTGTAAGCAATGGATCCTTGATCAAAAGTGATACTCACAGTATCATCTTGAGGGCAAAATTCTGAGCAAAACTCTGGAGCTCCACCAGTGATCCAACGTTGTAGCATATCAAGTTCTACAGGCCCAAGAGGTGCGGTCGTTCGATCATTCATAGCTGGAAATGATATTGGACTGCTACAACCAGCATAATTATCGATCGTTATAACACCGACTAATGTACTGCCTATGATTATACTCGCACCACAACTGTTACCACCCATGAGGAATGATTCATAGCTGCCTAGACTCAAACCACCAGCAGTATTTGCTATGTGACAACCATTGCAGCTTGTTTCGAATATCGGAAAGATTTCTGCCCAGCCAAGTTGGCCATTATCACAATCATCATCGTAATTGTCTACATAACCGTCGGGCTGATGGCAATTTATCAATGGGTGATTGATATCTCCTTTGCCATCGCCATCAGCATCGACATACCAGGTAGCTGCTCCAGGACCATTGCATGCTCCGCAGTCATCGATGATACCATGACACTCATCTGCATTAATAGAAAATATGATTTCGCCTACTGTTGCACAATCGCCCGAACCATGAGTATTTAGGACCGTGATTAATATTTTCTTGATATATACATTACCAAACATTGGCCCTGATACACCATCATAAGTTTCTGATTCTGGGGCTTGAGCAACTGAGTAGGTACTAAGTTCTGTCCAATGCTCACCATCAAGTGAATAGTCTACGATAATATCCTTGATGCCGTCGAGACTCTCACCAGGACGATTAGAATTCCAAATATGCGATGAATCGATATAGTGGTTAGTGTTGAATTCATAGAGTATCCAATGGCTTTCAGGTCTCAATGGATTAGGGTTGATCCTCTTCTGACAAGAGGTCCAACTCTTGGACCATACGTTGCTATTGTCCGTACATTGACCATGCCCGAGGTAAGCGACGAATACAATGATGACTAAAGATAAAACGTGCTTCATGGTTATCTATTTATGTGATAGGTAATAATCCGAGTGGTCCTGCAGTTGGCACTGGAGACCAAAATCGATCAATATTGGGCAATATCTGAAAGAGATCAGCACTTGACGCTCCCATCCATAAGGCCATTTCTGCAAATAGTTCATCACATGATATGGTAGGCAATATTCTACCATTACCTGCATCCAGATCATTGCCAAGATAGAGATCTGGATAGTTTCCGTATATCTGCTTTCCATTGATATTGCCACCAATGACAAGTGCATTTCCTCCCCAGGCATGATCAGAGCCGTTGCCATTGGAGACTAGTTTTCGAGCAAAATCTGAAGCTGTAAAAATGACCACGTCGTTTTCTATTTGGAGTTCTTCAAGGGCAGCATAAAATGAACCTATAGCAGTATCAAGATCTGCCATCAGTATGCCATGGTCTTCAATATTATTGTCGTGGTTATCATAACCATTCTGCTGAACGAAGAATGTCTGGTTGCTCATGCCCAGAGGCTCACGAGCGGCCATAACTTGGGCGATACTTTTGAGTTTTTGTGATAAACTGTCTGTACCAAAAGAGGTCGAAATCGGATCTCCTTGAGCTAATGCGGCTGCAAATTCAATAGCATTGGTGGTGCTATCGCTAATGGTCCCTGCATAGGCTTGTTCAAAAATATTCTGATAGCTGGCTTCCAGCATACTGTCAAGAGTCTGTCTCTTGAGGGTATTATAAAAGTCGTTACTATTGGATCCAGATATTGATACAGCCCCTTGTCCTGCTTGGATGGCATATTCTGTGATAATATTCCCCCTTTGGAAGGTGTTAATTCCATCTAAGGAGATATTCATAGATATATTTTGATTGCTGTTGTTAGTATGAAGGATATCAGCTAATCTACCACCCCAACCATTGGCATTACGATCCTGAGGAATCGAAGTCTGCCAATGCAACTTTTGATCACTATGAGAAAACAGGCCCAAAGGAACCTGTACTTGTCCATTCATAAACTTGGAGAGCGTTGTTGGCTCAACCAGGGCGCCTATATTGGCTATGAATGCTGCCTTCCCCGTTTCAAAAAGTGTTTGGACATTTTCAAGATTAGGATGAAGACCTAATTGTTTTCCGATGTTGTTAGTAGGATTAATTTCCCTAAGTGACTCTTTGTCAATGGCCAAGTTTGATCTAACATCGGCATATTCTTGATATTCTGGATCTCCTTTGGGTGTAAGCATATTAAAACTATCATTGCCTCCAGATAGCATGAGACATACGACTGCCTTGTAATTGCTTGTGGCAGGCATATAGATTGATCGATTGGCAGCGGCGGCGGCATTGATTAATCCCAGATTAGTAATACCTGAGAGTAGCGAAGTCGTACCTACAGCAGCGCATCCGACACCCAGTTTCTCTAAAAAACTTCTTCTATTAAAATGTTGATTCATGAGGTGGTTATTTCTGTATGATATAATCTGGCGAGGCCATGACAAAGTAGAGCGTATCATCCAAGGCCCTCTCTCCGGTATAATCCTCTTCATTGTCCTGATATGATAGGATGGTTCCGGCTATTAGATCCATAGTAGTTTGTGACATTTGCCCACGACATAGGATAAGATTTAATCGCTCCAAGAGGGCTTCGATTCCTTGATTGTTATAGATGTCGAGTTCTTCACTTAGGTCCAGGATAGGTCTGTCTTGTGCATTGTTACTCAAAAGGCCCGTAGTAGCATGAACCACACTATAATTGTTAAATGGCTGCCTCTTGAGAGAATTTTCTATCAAGTTGAGGTAGTGGATACTTGATATGGAATGAAAAATCTGAAATTCGGGAGATACCAATTCAGATGGTCCAACATATTTGGATTCTGAGAAAAAAGGAGTGAAAAAGTTAAATACGGATGAGGCATTGAGAAAAGACTGTTCGATTTTATCATCAAACTGTTCGATATCTCTAAAGTAGTATTTGCCCGAGGGTGTCTTGAGATCAAACGCCAAAAATAAATTGATAAAGCGCTCAAGAGGTTGGATCAGTTTGCCTTGAGTATTGTCAACGATCCAGTCGCATTCGATTGCTTCTGGATCAGTTAATATAGCTATAACTATAGCCTTCATATCTCCTCTTACTCCGAGTCCATTATCTTCAAATGCTAAGGCGACTCTCTTAACGTAGGATGGACTGGGGTTGGACTTAACAAGGTGTTGTATCATCCTCTTAGCGATAAATGGTCCTGTATTAGAATGATTGAATAGCATATCCAAGACATCATGGAGATCTTGGTTCCCTGTTTGCCCTGCTGGCAATGTGTCTCCAGTGATTAATACCTTCTGATCTTGATCATGATACTCATCCCACATGATCATCGGCGCTGTAAAGTCGTACTGATTGCCTGGCGCATTAAATTTGAGTGGGAGATTGAGTTCGTAAAAGACGCTCGTTGGATCATAAGCACTGCCCGATAATCCTGTGAATACTCGAGCCATTTCTTGGACATCTTCTATGTCATAAGTAGGAATGGCATGTCCATGTGGATCAAGTTTTAAGGTGCCATCTATGTTGAGATCAAATAACCCAATGGTGAACAATTGCATAATTTCTCGGGCATAGTTTTCGTCTGGGAATACTCCAGCGAGACTATCTGCCTTTTCATTTTGCATATGACTTAGATATACGCCCATGATAGGATGGAGAGTCACCTCTTCCAATAGATCTCTGAAGTTGCCAAAGGCGCCATTATAT
>CAZJHC010000202.1:0-6960 GCA_964545645.1 uncultured Saprospiraceae bacterium | reverse complement strand
GATATAATAATTATTGGTGAAGCATTTAGCGAATTTGCGGAACGGGTAAACGGAAATTTATTTTCATGTCGTGCTCGTGTCGAGGCTCGGGCGATTGAAACTTCCACTGGAAAAATTCTCACAGCTCATGGTATTCATGCGTCTAATGTCGATAATTCTGAATTCGTTTCTGGAAAAGGAGCTTTAAGAAAATCTGGAAGTCAAATGGCTGATCATTTCATCAATGAACTATGTGGCATGGTCATCAACTCTGCATCAAAAAACATAGTAGATCAAGTGCGTTCATCCAAGCCGTCCAACTCAATTGAAATTACAATCAATGATTTTGATTATTTGAGTTTCAAGAAATTTCAAAAATCACTTGATTCAAACCCATGGACTACTATAGAAGATAAAAAATTCACAAAGCAAAAGACTATTTTTAATGTGATACACACAAAAAATGAAGAAGAGGTAGTTGATTTTGTTATGAATAGCAATAAGGGGAGATTAAATATAGATTATCTTGATTCAGATAGATTGGAGGCAAGCGTAAAATAATATCATTTACACTTAATTGAAATATAGGCAGTAGTGAAAATCATCACTTCTGCCTTTTTACTACTCCTTAAGACGATATATGGCGGGGAGATCTCTACCAAGCTCATCATAGTCAAGGCCATAGCCTACTACGAACTTGTTTGGGATGTTTTGACCTACATAATCAACTGGGACATCAAACTGTAGGGCCTCCGGCTTGAGTAGTAAGCTAACAACCTTGATAGATCGTGGTTCGTAGGTCCAGAGCTCCTTGATAGCTTTGGACAGTGTTAATCCAGTATCTACGATATCTTCAATAATGATAATATCCTGATCTTTGATATCTGCTTTGATGCCAAGGATCTTAGTAACAGACCCCGTAGAACCGGTTCCTTCATAAGAGGAGTATCTGACAAATTCTATCTTAAGTGGAAAACTAAAATGTCTTACAAGATCTGCGGCAAAAATAAATGATCCATTGAGGATGCTAAGGACTATAGGTTGCTTATGCATGTACTCCACATTGATAGCGGAAGCAAGATTTTTAATGATTGATGATATTTGTTGATCATCAATATAGATCTCAAATTCCTTGTCGTGGATTTTTACAGTTTTATCACTCATTATTCTGGGGTCAAGCCATATTTATCTAGCAAGTATACTAAACTTGTCATAGCTGCAGCGCCAAGCTTGAGTTCTCTTTCATTGACTGCATCGATTTTATCATTTTTAGTGTGGTGATAATCAAAATAACGCTGAGAATCAGGTCTCAGCCCAAAAAGTAATCCATTTTGATCTTTCAATGGGTTGATATCTGCACCCGAACCTCCTTTGCTTAGGTATAAGCCGTAAGGCTCCAATAATGATTGCCATTCTGTGGCCTGCCTATAGAGTGGAGCGAAGACCTCATCGGTCGCATCACAACTAAATCCTCTAGGAGAGAATCCGCCAGCATCGGATTCTATAGCAGCCATATGATACTCTTTGTTACTATTGGAGGCAGCGGCATAAGCGAGACCACCACCGAGGCCGTTTTCCTCATTCATAAATAGGACACACCTCAATGTACGCTGAGGTCTATAAGTTATATTGTATAAAGTACTCAATACTTCCATCGCATGGACACACCCAGCTCCGTCATCATGTGCACCGCCACCGACATCCCAAGAGTCCAGATGACCACCTACGAGGATGATCTCCTCAGGATAGGTTGAGCCAGTGACTTCGGCAACGACGTTGTATGATAGTTTTTGTGGATCGAGCATCTTACAGTGTGTCTCGATATAGATAGAAGGATCATGAGATATTAAAAATCTACTCAGTGTATTAGCATCCTCAGTACTTATGGCTACAGCAGGAATCTTAGGCACACCATCTTTGTACCTGGTTACCCCAGTATGTGGCACGTCATCGGTGAGTGTTGTCAGAGATCTTACGACTGCACCGACCGCACCATATTCTGCAGCTATCGCAGGCCCATTGACTCGCTGGTCTGCCGCACCTCCATAAGCATAAAATGTTCTAATCTGTCTGGCATCCATAGGCCTATTAAAGAAGACTATTTTACCATTGATACCATCAAAGCCCAACTCTTTCACCTCGTCCAGGGTCTGTACCTCAACTACTGGTGCAGTAACACCATTGAATCCAGTACCTATCGAATTGCCCAATGCTAAGGCATCTAATGTGAACGCTTCATCACCGGGCAGGTTGACTATCTTGACCGTCTCGGACTTACCTCTTACCCAGTAAGGCACGGTACACTCTTGTAGATATACTGTATCGGCAAATGCTCTTAGGACAGAGGCTGTATATTCTATGGCTTCCATGGACTGCTCGGATCCTGCAAGGCGCCCACCGATATCCTCAGACAAGTGGTGTAACCAATCATAGCAATCTCCATGTTGAAGGATATTATCGTGGATCCTTTTAAGCATACGAGCGTCTTGATCAGACTGCGTATATGAAGGAAAAATTATGCTTATTAGTAGTATACAAGTATATAATGATCGCATGAAGCTAGTGGATATAGGTTATGAAAAAGTAACTTTATGAAATTTATGCGTCTAAGTATATGCCATGTTAAAGGTACTCTTTGCACTCTTATCTAAAAGTAAAAGAAAATCTCTTTCCGACGAAGAGGTAATAGCAGAATATGTCAAGAGCCAAAATGGATTTTATTTTGACATATTATACAATCGTTATTCCTCCAAAATCTTCGGTAAATGTTTGACCTTACTTAAAGACGAATATAAAGCACAAGATGCTACGCAAGAGATCATGATGAAAATATTGTTAAACCTGACAAAGTTCAGCGGCAATTCTAAATTTTCTACATGGGTATATTCGATAACATATAATTTTTGTATCGATTATATACGTAAAGGTAAAAAGGATAAAAGCATATTAATTGATGACACCTCAATCATATCAGATGTTGAAGATGAAGTTAGTGACAAGCTTTTATTAGAGTTAAAACTTGAGAGACTTAAAGTGATTTTGGACCTTATCAACTTTAATGACAGGACTATCTTATTGATGAAATATATGGATGGAATGTCTATTAAAGAAATAGCCAAGATTAATCAAAAGTCTGAAAGTGCGATTAAGATGAAAATTAAAAGAGCAAAAGAGAAGTTTATCAAAATTTATAATGAACAATATAAATCTGTTGCTTAATGGATGGAACAAAGAAAAACTCTTTCGAGAGATTGCAAGAAGAAAATGAGGCTAAGTTTGAGTCTTATAATAGAATCATCAAAAAGAATATAGATGGTCGACGTGATATCTGGGGATTTTTTGGAGATATCATCGAAATGTATATTCCAAGGATACTAAGCACTTTATTAGGGGTGTCTATGGATGGTCCAGATAAAAGAGATTAGTAAATCTAAAATTTAATCATCAACCAAAGTTATTTTTGCTTATGCTATTAGTTGATTTAGGAATTATGACAGAGTCATTGACGGACTTATTAAAACAATTTATAGGTGCCGTGCCTAAGGTCGCCATGGCTTTGGCCATTTTTATCATTGGCTATATTTTATCTAAAATGGTGGCCAAAGTGGTCGTCAAGTTTTTAGAAAAAATTCAGATAGACAAGTTTGGAGAAAAACTAACGGAAATAGACATTTTCAAAAAATCCAATCTTGAACTCAAGTTGAGCAATATATTTGGGAAGATTATCTATTACTTCTTACTTACATTTTTCTTAGTCGCTGCAGCAGATGTACTTAGTATGCCAGCGATTTCTAATCTTGTGACAGGTCTATTTAACTTTATTCCTAAGCTGATCGTAGGATTTATCATGTTGATATTTGGGATCATTTTGGCTGATGGAATTCGAGGGATAGTTGAGACTACATTGACATCATTAGGTCTCCCCTCTGCTAAGATGATAGCATCTTTTTTGTTCTACTTTTTGTTTATTAATGTGGTTATCAGTGCAATAGCTCAGGCAGAAATAAATACTGCATTCTTAGAGCAGAATATATCCATAGTTATTGGAGGAGGAGTATTTGCATTTGCCATTGGATATGGGTTTGCCTCTAAAGATTCGGTGTCTAATTTCTTAGCGTCTTTTTATGCCAAAGGCAAAGTCGCCATCGGTGATGTAGTAGAATTAGAGGATATAAAAGGAGAAATAATTGATATAGACAAAAACTCTGTCACAATCTTATCAGATGATAGACATATCATTTATCCACTCAAAAAACTACTTAACGAGAGAATTTCTATTTACAAATAACTAATTATCAGATATTTTAAACACAATTAATTATGAAACGAATATTTACGTTTTGTCTATTAGTTTTCTGTGCCTATAGTACAGTATCAGCACAAACATTGGATGAGGATTTAAAGGCGAAAGAAGCCGAATTAGCTGCAGCACAAGCAATTGTCGATGGCTTATCAGGGGAAGTAAATGGCCTAAAAGATCAAATATTAAAGAACGCTGGTTGGATCAAAGGATATACAGGAATCTTAGGATTTGACTTCAATAGGTCGAATGGTTGGATTAATAACCCTAACCCGGATGCATCTTCAAGTGCTCTTAGTATTTCTCTAACTGGATTTGCCAACAAAGTTACTGAAGATGACTTTTGGCGTAACAAAGGTTTATTGACTAAAGCATGGTCTGATGTTGATATTTCGGACACAGATAGTGGCATTGATGAAGATAATCTCTTTGACAATGGTACTGTTGATATCTTAAATTTATCTTCTTTATACGGAAGAAGATTAAGTGATCAAATAGCTTTTTCAGGATTGGGTGAGCTCAACACATCTATTGGTAACTTTTTGGAGCCAGGAACATTTGATATAGGTGTTGGTGTGACATGGACTCCAGATATCGATGATTTGGTTGTTGTGATACATCCGTTAAATTACCATATCGCATTTCCTGCAGATGGTTCAACATTTGAAACTACAGGAGCCTTGGGAGCTAAATTAAGAGCAGATTATAACAGAAATTTTGGTAAGGTTTCTTATACCTCAACGTTAACATCATTCATTCCATATGGTAGCAATGAGCCAACATTATTTGAGTATACTTGGATTAACTCTTTAGGATTTGAAATATGGAAGGGAATCGGAGTAGGAGTCTCATTTGGTTTGCGTAACTCAGAATTTGAATCTCAAGATCTTCAAAATTATTATTCTGTGGGCTTATCGTATACCCTATAATTTTGATGATAGGTCAATTAAAATTTGGATAGCATAAAGTCAGGCTGTACATTCGTATTACCCGATTTTATTCTTGTTGATATCATAGCTCATCCCGAGTAATTGGGATGGGCTTTTTTATTGTTCGCACCATTTCATAAGTTTGCTACATGTCAGAAAAGAAGCTCTTCTTAATAGATGGTCATGCATTGACTTATAGATCTCATTACGCATTTATCAATAGACCCTTAATCAATTCGAAAGGGTTGAATACATCGGCCATAACCGGCTTTGTGAGAACCTTATGGGATATGATATCTAATCAAAAGCCCAGCCACCTAGCTGTGGCATTTGATCCAAAGGGACCCACCTTCAGACATGAGATGTATGAACCTTATAAAGCTAATAGAGACGCTCAGCCTGAGGATATTACAATCGCACTGCCTTATATTAAGTCCATCATAGAGGCATTTAACATTCCTATGATATGTATAGACAACTATGAGGCAGATGATGTCATAGGAACCTTAGCCAAACAGGCAGAAAAAGAAGACTTTGATGTCTATATGGTTACACCAGATAAGGATTTTGCTCAGTTAGTATCGGACAAGATATTTATGTATAAACCGAGCCGTATGGGCAATGGCATTGATATACTCGGTGTCAAGGAGGTACTTGAGAAGTGGGATATACAGAAAGTTGAACAAGTCATTGATATATTGGGCCTACAAGGAGATAGCGTTGATAACATACCAGGTATCCCTGGCATAGGTGCTAAGACAGCAGTCAAATTGCTCAAGTTATATGATAGCGTAGAAGGGTTACTCGATCATACGGATGAACTCAAAGGCAAACAAAAAGAAAAAGTAATTGAATATGCGCAGCAAGGGTTGTTGTCCAAAAAATTAGCAACGATTAACATTGAGGTGCCCATACAGTTTGATGCTAAGACCTATGAGATTGAAGGCTTTGATAGGACCAAACTAAAGTCATTGTTTGATGAATTAGAATTTAGATCTATCTCGAGGAGTATCCTCGGCGAAGGGACACAAGGAGCACAAGCCAATCTGTTCTCTAATCAAGATCTGTCTAGCCAGGAGCAGCAGACGCCGCCGCCAGAGGTTATGATTAATAATTTGGCTAATAGCCAGCATGACTACAAGCTGGCAGATACGCCCGAATCTTTGGCTCTATTAATACAAGAGCTTAACACTCATGATATATATTGTTTTGATACAGAGACGACGGGCCTAGATTCTCACAATGTCGAGTTGGTGGGACTTGCTTTTTCTTGGGGACCTGAGACAGGTTATTATGTGCCTATTTCGGAAGATCAAGATATAGCCAAAAAACAAGTAGCTCAGTTCAAAGATATCTTGGAGGATAAGGCCAAAACTAAGATAGGGCAGAATCTAAAGTACGACATCAATGTGCTCAAATGGTATGATATACACGTGGTAGGACCTTTTTTCGATACGATGATCGCACATTATCTTTTAGAACCTGACTTGCGCCACAAGCTGGATTATCTCTCCGAGAGCTATTTGGATTATAAAATGGTACCAATAGAACAACTCATTGGCAAGCGAGGACCTAAGCAAAAATCCATGCGCTCAGTTGAAGTCGCAGAACTGGTAGATTATGCTGTAGAGGATGCCGATATTACTTTCAGACTCAAGGATAAGTTTGAGCCAAACCTTCAAAAAGAAGAGCTCACTAAACTATTTGATGAGATTGAAATGCCTTTAATATCTGTATTATCTAATATAGAAT
>CAZJHC010000201.1:0-6963 GCA_964545645.1 uncultured Saprospiraceae bacterium | reverse complement strand
CTGGCGCAGGTACCTGCTTAGTATGGTACTTACGTTATGACGGCGAGATCAGCGGCTTAGCAGTTGGCGAGAATGCCAATGACTTAGAAGGCTGTTTCGGCTTGTCTAACTCTATCGAAGTAGTAAGAACGAATGCTGGCGATTGTCAAGCTAATGGCGGCGAGATCTTCGGAGGACCATTTGAGTTCACTGCAGGAGATGGTGAAGCAGATATGATTCCAGAAGGAGCGATCACCGTAGCGAATAGCAACGGAGCGAATAGTCAATGGATCATCACCGATGAATCAGGAGAAATTTTAGGTTTGCCTGGATCTTTCAGTGATGTTGATTTTGACGGTGCTGGCGCAGGAACATGCTTAGTATGGTACTTACGTTATGATGGCGAAATTAGCGGCTTAGAAATGGGTGCTAATGCCAATGACTTAGAAGGTTGTTTTGGTTTATCTAATGCTATCGAAGTAGTTAGAAATGGATCTCAAGGGACTGGTGACGGTGCTATGGGTGTAGTTATCTCTGAGTTTGATGCGTCAGGAAATGTAGAATTAACGAATTTTGGTTCTGCAACTGTTAACGTTTCGTCTTACATCCTATGTAATTTCCCTGGCTATGATATTATCAGCAGACTTGAAATTGTTTGTGGCGAGGATCTTATGTTGGAAGAGGGTGAGTCTGTAACCGTTCAGACTGATTTCGCAATCAATCCAGCTGATGGAGAGTTAGGACTTTATTTGAACAATAGTTACAGTAATCCATCAAGTATCATTGATTATTTAGAATTTGGTGAATCAGGCCATAGGAGATCAGGGACAGCACAAGAAGCTGGTATCTGGACAACTGGTGATTTTATTCCAACATTTGATGCTTCTAATAGTATTAAGTATGATGGATCTGGTGAAAGCTCATCTGACTATACAGAAGGTGAAAGTACCATATGTACGGGTGAAAATGGAGCTGCAAAGCCTAATGATGAAGCCGTATCGTTCTTAATAAACCCTACGGCCGCATTACATCAAATTACTATATCAATTGAAGATGAATCTGTAAATGTTAATACAGCCTATATCTACGATCAAACTGGTAATGTTGTAAAGCAAATCAACTATGGTTCCGTAAGTGTTGATCAGAAAGAGCTAAAAGTAGATATCACTGACTTGAGAGGTGGGCTTTACTTTGTTCAGATCATTAATGACAAAGGTGCTACTACCATAAGAAGATTCTTGAAAGTGGATCAATAGAAGAACTAATTATCACTTTTTCGGCCCTGACTATAATAACATGGATTATAGTTGGGGCTTTTTCTTTTATACCAGATTGTAAAAGTGGGTTATTGTCTTGTAGCTATTACTTGAGATGAAGACCCAGGAAAGCGATCTGTGTTGGGGCTACGTAGGGTCTATGTTTGGTGATCCTATTGATCAAATGAAATGAAAGGCTCTCTTTCCTTATGACTTGAGAGATCATTGATACCATCTATCCATGACTCCGGAATTTCTTTGATGACATCGGTAAGTTTATCTCCCCATATCTTAGATATACTTTTCAGCTCTTCGGCTTCATAGCGCTTCTGTATCATTTCTCCCGTATCCTTCTTGTAGATGACTACATCAATCGGAAATCCAACATCATTAGCACTCACTCGAGTAGAATCGAAAGATAAAAATCCTGTTTTTAGTCCAAATCGAAGCGTGGACTCATAGGTCAGCGTTCTATTGAGAATAGGTTTTCCATATCCTGAGTTACCTATAATAGTAAATGGAGCAGCTGGAGTGATCTCAATCCAATTACCTTCGGGATATAGTAAATATAGTTTATGCTCCTTATCACTTTTTAGCTTTCCTCCGACGATGGTAAAAAGGTTGAATTGTAGACCAGAGGCCGCTAATGAAGCTTTATCTTCTTTACTTACACGTCGTAATTGTGTGCCAAATGCATTGACGACTTTATACATCTTATCATACGAATCCCCATCTATCTCCAAGGTTTCCTCAAAATACGTGACAGCCTTATCTCTTATTGATCGAAGTCCTGATGTCATCAAGAAAAGAGCACCATACTGCGTGTTATGTAAGGATATCTTTTTGGCGGTCGTTGTCTCCGTGCCTGATGTGATCCTCGTATCTGCTATTGCTACCAGTCCGTCTTTCACTTTTATGCCCAAACAGTATGTCATGACTGCAAATGTAATCCGTGCTACTGAAAAAATGTCCTTTGGACGAGATAATGATACTCGCTCATGTATTTTTGAATTTCTTCTAATTGTCCGATCACGGCCTGTTCGTTGTCATGATCATCAAAAGCGGCAAGATTGTCAACGAATATTTCCATATCGCTATTAATCTTGTCCGTATTGTTGATATAGTCTTTTACCTTTTGCAAATGCTTATTAAAACGATTTACACTATATATGATTGATCTTGGAAATAATTCATTAGTCAACATCAATGAAAATATAGTTTCTGGAGACATCAATTTTTTACGATTGTGTGTTTGATGGACATCATAAGCACCTACTGCTTTTAACAGTATTGTCCATTGATAAAGTCTTATACTCTCATTTTTGCCGGACTCGCTTAGGATGTTGTAATCAGATATCTTGCTCTTTAGTATTTTAGATATTTGAATAGACCTCTCGATCATAAGGCCCATATTTATAAAGTGCCAAGACAGATTATGGACTTGAGTATTGACCATACTATACTTTATTAAGGCAAGATGAGAAGTCATTTGATCCGAAAAGTCAGTAATCTCCTTTAAACTAAATTGATCAGATTCTCTTTTTTTGCAGTAGATATACCATTTATTGATAGATTCCCATAGTTCGGCAGAAATCGTATTTCTTATACCTCGTGCATTTTCTCTGGCATTATTAATATTGCTGATGATGCTATTGATATTACTACCATCGAATAGGGCATTTTTCCAGACGTTTGCATCGGGGACATTATTATATTCCGTGATGTCTGATGCCCTTAAAAATAAAATGGAGCGTATTACATAATCTCGATGTGGCTTCATTGGAGCTTCAAGGGTCGATAAAAATTCCTCCCTGATATACCGCATATTGCACTCAGCTCGCTCAATGTACCTTCCAATCCAATATAGGTTTTCTGCAACTCGTGCTAACATATTATTCCTTTAGTACCCAAGTGTCTTTGGATCCTCCACCTTGTGAGGAGTTAACGATCAAACTTCCTTTGCGTAAGGCTGTTCTTGTCAATCCGCCATTTAAAACAAATGGACTCTTACCTCCTAATATGGTAAAGGTTCTTAAGTCAATGTGTCTTGGCTCGAACGTGCCTGACTCTTCAATATAGGTCATGTGTGTACTGAGCATCATCTTAGGTTGTGCTATGTAGTCTCTAGGATTTGCCTCAATATTCTTCAAGACTTCTTGTTGCTCAGCTTTAGTCAGTTGATCACATATGGTAACACCATATCCACCAGACATATCTACAGGTTTGACGACCATATCACTTATATGTTCACGCACATATTGTAAGTCGTCTTCCTTAGAGCAGATATAGGTCGGTACATTAGGGATAATCGGGTCTTGATCCAAGTAGTATTTAATCATATCAGGTACATAGGAGCAAACAGCTTTATCATCAGATATACCGGTACCTGGAGCATTAATGATGACGACATTACCTTTTTTATATACCTCCATCAGTCCTTTAACACCTAACAGAGAGTCGGAATTGAATACTGCAGGGTCTAAAAAATCGTCATCAATCCTACGGTAGATAACATCTACTTTTATAGGACCACCTATAGCTTTGATATAAACGTGATCATCCTGCACCACAAGATCTCGACCTTCAACCAATTCAATACCCATTTTTTGGGCAAGATAGGTATGCTCAAAATATGCGGAGTTATAACTGCCAGGCGTCAATAGGGCACAAAATATTTGTCCCAAGGGCTTTCCAGAAATATTCCAGAGCATCTCCAAAAGCTTGTCGCTATAGTTATTGACAGGTTCTACCTCATACTGGTCAAATATCTCAGGTAAAACTCTGCTCATGGCAATGCGATTGGTCAGCACATAGCTAACTCCTGAAGGGTTACGCAGGTTATCCTCAAGTACATAAAATTGATTGTCCGTATGCCTGATTAAGTCTGTTCCACAGATATGACAATAGATATCTCCTGGAGGCCTGAAGCCCTCCATAATTTTACAATAGTGAACTGAGCTTTTGATAAGTTCTGTAGGAATGATTCCATCTCTAAGGATTGCTCCGTCGGTATAAACATCTTTCAAAAATAAATTGAGAGCGGTATTGCGCTGAATGAGCCCCTCTCGTAGACGACTCCACTCATTACCATCGATTAATCTCGGAACCAGATCAAACGGGAAGATTTGCTCTATGCTTTTCTGATCTTTATATAGAGCATAAGTGATCCCTTGATTGAGAAAAGATACCTTGGCGATATCTGACAACGCCTTGAAAGTGCCAGTAGACTGTTGATTGATAACATTTATTATGTCATCATACTGCTGATTACCCTGCTCCATATCGCTTTTAACCTCATCGAGGATTCGTTCATTTACGTCATATGATTTAAGGATATCGGACATCACTCAAAAAGTAAGAGTTTTGACAACATTTGAAGAATACTGACAGTATAAAATTCAGCGTATTTGTGATGATCAAAGATTAAATACGATCGAAATGTATTAAAAGACTATACTGTTCATTGATATCCATTGCATATTTGACTTTGATATCCAAAATCTCCAGTCTCGAAAATTGTGAATTTTGATAATGCCACAACAATCGTGATAAGTCGTATTATTAAGTGATCTAAGCAAATATGCTATGGCGATTAAAGTTGCAATTAATCATAGAACAAGTTATAAGTATGATCGCCTGATAAAGGCGTGGCCTCAGGTGATTAAATTGCGACCTGCTCCTCATTGTCGTACGCCGATCATATCCTATGCTCTTAACATTGAGCCTAAAAACCACTTCATCAATTGGATGCAAGATCCCTTTGGTAATTATCAAGCGAGAATCGTCTTCCCCGAGAAAATCGATCACTTGATTATTGATGTAGATGTGGTTGCTGAATTAGTCACTATTAATCCTTTTGACTTTTTCTTAGAGGAGTCCGCTGAGACTTTTCCGTTTGAATATGATTTATCCTTAAAGACAGATTTGCAGCCCTATCTAATGTTAACAGAAGAAGGACCATTATTGCAAACATTGTTTGATGACTGTCAGCAATACTTGGAACGCAATACTGTAGATTTTTTAGTAGCGATTAATCAGCATATCTATCGCTTATTGCAGTATCAGATCAGGATGGAACCGGGCGTGCAATCATGTGAAGTAACCTTAGGGCGATCTATAGGGTCATGTAGGGATTTCGCCTGGCTATTAGTTCTGTTATTCCGAAGATTTGGCTTAGCAGCCAGGTTTGTCTCAGGATATCTGGTTCAGTTAAAACCTGATGTTGTCAATTTAGATGGACCCAATGGACCACAAAAAGACTTTACCGATTTGCATGCATGGACAGAGGTCTTCGTTCCAGGTGCTGGATGGGTTGGTTTAGATAGCACAAGTGGGTTATTTGCTGGAGAAGGTCATATTCCTCTGGCGTGTACACCAATGGCCAGTAGTGCTGCTCCTATTATAGGAGCTATAGAGCCTGCTGAGACAGTATTTGACTTTAATAATACCGTCCATAGGATAGATGAGCAACCACGGGTAACAAAGCCATATCGTGATGATCAGTGGCAAGGCATTAAAAACCTTGGATATCAAGTAGATCACCTGTTGGTTAAAAACAATATTCCTCTTACCATGGGAGGAGAGCCAACATTCATATCTACAGAGGATATGGAGAGCAATCAATGGAACACCGCCGCTGATGGCGCAGATAAGAGGATCTTAGCCTATCAACTAGCCAATGAATTGAAAGCGAAGTTTGGATCTCAAGGAATGATACACTGTGGTCAAGGAAAATGGTATCCTGGAGAACCCATACCACGCTGGCAATACGCCATATATTGGAGAAGGGATGGCGAATCTATATGGTCAACAGATGTATCTGCCAATCCGAATGAAGTGGGTGAGATTGATTGGCAAAAGGCCCAAGGATTTAGCAAAGAGCTAGAAGCTGCACTGGGTCTCCCTTCGGAGTCTTTTTTCAAGGCCTATGAAGATGAGTATTATTACAGATGGGAGGAGGCTAATCTACCAGTTGACGGTATACAAGATATCGAGGAGATGACCCTTGCCCAACAGAAGCTGAGTGAATTGTTAGATAAGGGTATCGATAAGCCTGTCGGGTTGATATTGCCATTACAATTTGATCTGGTTTCAACTTGCTGGCAAACATCAGTATGGCAAACCAGTAGAGAGCGATTATTTTTAATTCCAGGTAATTCACAATTGGGTTATAGATTGCCACTCGATCGACTGCAAACTCAAGCAGATCGAATAAGTGGTGTTAGATTGCCACCCAATCATTTTGAATCTTCAGAACAACTGCCAAGTGCTGAGCACATTAGAGAATTAATTCAAAACAGATCCTCCAAAGAAGTAAAAGAACATCATTCAATCTCTAACGATGTCATACGTACGGCACTCTGTATTGAACTTATAGATGGCAGGTTACATGTATTTGTACCACCTGTCGATGATGTACATCAATATTTGGATTTGATGACGAGCATTGAGCAAGCAGCATTACGATCTCAAGTGTCTGTAGTAATCGATGGCTATCAAGCCCCATATAGTCCTGAGCTGATTAAGTTAGCGGTTACTCCTGACCCCGGAGTGATCGAAGTAAATATTCATCCTGCTAAGTCTTGGCAAGAGATTTTAGATAACTATCAGACCCTTTTTGATGCTGTTAAGAAGGGCAAATTTTGTACTAACACGTATTTGTTAGACGACAATAATACTGAAACCGCAGGCGTCTATCATATTACCTTAGGAGGAAGTACTCCTGCAG
>CAZJHC010000200.1:0-6968 GCA_964545645.1 uncultured Saprospiraceae bacterium | reverse complement strand
ATGGGGATGCACCTAACCAAGCATGGTCTGTGTCAATTGATTACCTCTTTGGATACTATCCGTGCAAGAGTAGTCATAGAGAAGCCGTCACCGGGAGAACTAATTTCTATACCTACACCATATCAAGGTATGTACTTATTTTTTTATTATAGCGAATTACTCATCGCTATAGAAACGTGTAAAGAGGCGTTGGCTATGGTTGAGGTTAATGAGCTCTTAGAGCTATAAACTATACTACAACCGCACAGCTGCTGTCAGGTAATATGATCGCCCATCGCTTGGTATAATTCCTGGGCCAGGATAACCCGTGGCTCTCCGTGTGAAGTAATTTGTATTGGTAAGATTATTAATGCCGGTCGATAGCTGGATGGCGCCAAAATCATAAGACAAACTAAGATCCAAAATAGTGTATGCTAGTATAGGCCCTATCACTCCACTCCTCGAGTCTCCTAATTGACCTATTGGAGAGTTTTGTGCATCTGTAAATTGTTCTGACAAGTGCGTGAATTGAATCGAAGAGCTGAACTTATTGATCTTATAATTAAGACCAGTTTTAATATTGACTTGTGGTACAAACTCTACCTTCTTGCCAACAACATTGGCCTCCTCAGAAGACGTGTATTCTGTATGAGTGAATGACGTATTGACAAACCACCTTAAGGAGTAATTGCGTTTTGTACTACTCAATATATTAGTCATACTGAGATCGACAAAGAGATCTAATCCCAGAATAGAAGCATTGCCTATATTCTTTCGAACTCGATTGGCTCTATCATCAAGTATGACACCTATGCGATCGTTGTACTGAATCGTGTAAGCTCCTATATCAAATGATAACCGATTATCTAATTGCCCTCTTATTCCGACGTCGGCGGTATATCCTCGTTCATCACTGATATCTGGATCAACAATAAAAGAGGGATTGACCACCCGTATATCACTAAAGGTTACCGACCTATAATTTTGAGATACATTGGCATAAATAGTATTACCATGAGCAGTTTTATGATTGAGACCAACACCCATAAGAACAAAAGATCTATCCAGTTCTCGATTGTCTTCTAATAGCCTATTGGCTAATGGGTTACCAGCATTGTCAAATATTACTTGCCTAAAAACTCCTTCAGAGGCCGTCTGGATATTCTCATATCTCACCCCTGGTATCAATGAGGTCATCGGTGTGAGATAGATAATGTGTTCAGCAAATAGTGCATAATTCTTATTGGGCAACTCAAACTCGGATTGATTGGCATAATCTGGATACTGCTCAGTTGCTAACTTAAAATTGGCTTCAACTCCATTATCTCCAGGACCTTGAATGGACGAATTATTAGATTGATAAAATTTAGCTCCTATGACAAATACGGCTTTTTTATGGGCTAAGGTGTAGCGCTTTAAAAACTTAGTCTCAACTCCATAATTGTTGAAATTTCCAATAATTAGGTCTCGAGGATTGACAAAAGTACCGTCTGTTGCTTGTTCATCCAGAGCGGTGATGGGATTTTCATTCAAGTTGATAGGGTTGCCTCGAAAACCTAAGGATCTCCGTGACGCTGTCAACCCAAAGAAACTTACATCAAATGTGGACGAAGAACTAAGTTTATGAACCAATTTTAAATTATATAATAGCCAATCTACATCAAACCAGTTTCTTGTTCTAGTACTTAGTCTTGGGTTGGTCTCAAACTGCTGATCTGTAAGCCCCCCAGCTTGTTTAGCCAGATAGTTGAAGTAACTCAGTTCTGCTTTGACCTTGGTTTTGGATGAGAACTCATAACCAAGCGATACAAAGGCGTTTTGAGAATCAAATTCTGAATTTGGCCTATAACCATCTCCCGTCTTAACATTAACAGCCACATTGGAGGTAAAACCATCTTTTTTAAAGGCCAGGAGATTGTAAGAATTAAAGAGTCCAAATGAACCCACAGACTGGCGAGTGTTGATAGACCAACCTTCTTTATCAGCAAGGTCACGGAGTTTAAAGTTGATCAACCCTCCAAATTGAGTCCCATATTGCAATGAACTGGCACCACGGAGGATTTGGATCTCTTCTATGGCCTCTGACGGTGGAGAATAATAGTTCTCTGGATAGCCCAATACATCTGCGCTGATATCATAACCATTCTGGCGAGTATTGAAGTTAGCCGTTCTATTAGGGTCAAGGCCTCGCCCACCGATGCCAAGTTGTATTCCTCCATTACTCCCTTCATAGATATTAAGTCCTGCCACTTGGGCATAGATCTCTCGAGCATTGTTAGTAGCCAGATTTGCTTGGATCTTATCGAGCAGTATTACTTCGGTCTTTTTTCCAGCAAAGATTGTTGTGCCTTCGACATCTTTTAATTGCTTGAGGCTAAAATAGTTATCTCTCTTAGCAGCAATTTCAATCACGGATAGTTCAATGTTAATCTGCGAGGTGTTAATCGTAATAAGAGTATCCTGTGATGCTGATATTGAGCAATTGATAATCTCATAATTTTCTGCAAAGAAAACAAGCTCTTGCTCTTCTTGAGCGGGGATCATCATCACCACCGTGCCATCACCATCTGATGACAAAATAATCTCCTTGTCAAGATGATAGATATCGTAATCCATTACGCTGCTCCCAGATATAGAGTCTAAGACAGATAGACTCACACGAACCTGAGAAAACAAGCTCTGCGCAAATAACACCAAAACCAATAAGCTCAATTTATTTTTCATCTCTGAGAGGTATGACAAATGTACGATGCCTCAAAGAATTTTGGACTTTTGTGAGGTCAATAGTTGGATCTATAAATGGTTGACTGGGACGACCGTTAAGAGAAGCGTAGCTTTCAACATATATCTCGATATTTTGATGCCCTTGATTAGCAAAATGATCACGCAATATGTGAGCATACTCTATGATAAAGTCAGCTTGGGTGCTCATTTCTTTTTGCTGAAAAGCCGTTAAGAAGTCTTCATTCTGAACGTAAAAGAACTTTCCCGTCTCTCCATCTACAACTTTAAAATTGGCATAGCCAGTTTTTTCCATCAGCATTACCCGCCACGAAAATCGATATCCTTGTTCTGTCCAAAAAATATTGCCAGGATATGCTAAGCCTCTAAGAGGGACTAATAATTGTACCATCAATATTCCTACTGCTACATACCGGTAGGATCGATGAATAGACAGAGCAGAAGGCTCAGTATACCGGTCCTTATGACCGATCTTAAAACGGCTCAAAATGTCCCTCATTATCTTAATGCAACGCTCATGAAAATCTCCACTAAAAAAAATCAATACTGCCAAAATCATTAGATATGGAAACATTCCAATTGGAAATAATATAGCCGTCAAAACATGAAATAAAAGCACGACTAAAAAAGCCCATATGCGTGTGACAGACCACATCAAGAAAAAAACAATCAATAGATCATAAGCGGCTCCAGACCAACTAAATGCAAAGTGGACCCACTTGTGTTGAAACAATGCGCTCAAAATCGGTATGTCCTGTTTGGCAGGTAGCCATAGCGTCAATGGCATCGCCTTATAGAGCCAATCATAATTGAGCTTAGCCAATCCAGCATAGACATAGACCATACCGATCAAGCACTGTATAGATCCTATGGTCCACCATGGCACATAGTTCGCTTCCGTCCTCCTATAGTAAGCATCGAGTGAAAAAGTACAGGTCATAGGCAACCAGATCATCAGGAAGCTTACAACGGATACGAAATAATAATGATTGAGATAACTCGTCTTATCCATTAACTCCACATAAGTAAAGGCTATGAAAAACAGACTCATACTCCATCGATGCTTATAACCTACAACTATCATCAAGCTCAATGCTGCTATCAGAGCAAATAAAACATAGGTGAACTGCCCAGGAACCTCAATAAACTCAAATCCTAAATAATGAAAATGAAACTTAGGATCGATATATATCTTTTCTATCCATCCATTGTACCAAAATCGCACAGTGCTTATGAACATAATGAGACCAAACAAAACACGAAAGACCGCCAATGGGGCGGCCTTTGTAGGTCTCTTGATATAATAGTTTATTTTATTAATCTCCGTCGGCATCTACAAAATCAACTTGGATGTTGAGGGCTTGCATCATATCCACTTTGAGTAGTACAACGGCTCTTTGGATGTCATCGTAGGCTGCTAGCATCAAAGTATTGTCACTAGCTATTTGTTGGCCAAAATCATCCAGTAACTGATTCACTTGATTCTGTGCTGTATTCCATTGATTGATAATAGCACCGGTTATAGAAGTGGTGCCATTCTGATTGGCAACATGGTCGAGATAATCATCTAAGCCTATACCATCTAATCCCGATGTATGAGAAACTCCATTGAAGAAATCACGGGAGGCCTCAAACCCCAAATTAAATAATCGCTTGCTATATATAGCAGCAAATGGAGCCTCAACTAATCCAGCTCTCGGAGAGCCAGAAAAAACGCCTGCAGGAATACCTATCTTACCCGCCCTTAGAAACTTCTCGTAATGAAACAAAAAATCGTTAACAATCTTATCTGTAGAGGCAGTGGCTGAGGATCCATTATTGCCGATAAATGAATCTCTAAATCCATTGTTCCAATCAGTAATGACCTCTGAGGTGATCTCAACTAGTCGATCAACTATATCACTTAAATAAGCCGAATATCCCGGACCACTAAGAATCTCAATCCGTGACGATTCATTATCTCCGACACCAAAAAGTAAGTAATCAAGTGCTGGAAATCCTTGAGCATCGAAATTAGATGGCAATGTCAGATTATAGGTGGCAGATTCAGCATTTTGATTGATCAGATCGATATCAGTTGGATAAATATTAGTGAAGTTGCGAAGACCAATTTCTTCTGCCTTACCAATGTCATAAATTGAGACCCCTTGCCACGCCTCATAACCAATCAACCAAGCACCTTGCAGTGCCATTAGAGACTCTTGAGATGGATCTTGGAGAAACTCATCTTTTGATCTCTGCAGATCGGACAGGGCTTCGTTATAGGAATCATATGCTGGCAATATGAGGTTGTCAGCCAGATTGATTAATAATACTTGCCTATCAAAGGGCTCACCTTCTATAACAGATGGCCCAGAATCACCATCGCTGCAAGAGTTAAGACTCATTGCAGCGATTGCTATTAAGATTAAAAATCCAATCTTCTCGTTCATTCTATATTGTATTATTCAGCAGCTTGTGCCACTGTGAAATCAAACTTGGCAGCGATGGCCTCAGAAATACTGTCAAGAGTCTCCGGTGTTACATCCCAAAAACCATTGCCAGCCTCGAGCTGAGCCAAGAATCCATCCACCTCACTTCTCGTAAAGTACGTAGTATTAGTTTCTGGATTACGAGTAAATCTCAGACTGTACACAAATCCATGACCTTCTGACAAATCATGAAAAGTAGGACCATAAGCCAAGCCTTCTGTTGGTATTTGGTTTTTGCCTTGTTGTAGATAATATACAGCTCTGATAGCAATTACCTCAGATACTTTTTCTCTAATGATCGCAGCTTGTTCGTCTCTTACGTCATAATTTTTTGCAACGATAGCGGCACGTCCTAGCTTAAGGGCATCATATATCTCTTGAGCTACCGTATTAAAATCATCGTCACCATTCACTCTTGCCACATATTTGTTCAGAAAACTGTCTTCTCCTAAGGTTGCTAATGGATTAGATTCATCTGTAGCAGTTCCAAAGAGATATCCAAATGCTTCATCCCATTTGTGCTCCATGGTTGTGTATGAATTCTCACCATCAACGATGTTGGCATCATTGTTAGCACGGTTGTCTGCCTCATCTAATACTGACGTACCCAAATAATTATTAAGCATTTGATCGACCATCAATGCTCCGATGAGTCCTTTATTGACGGCTTGATTATACTCTAATCCTTTAGTGTTAACATATCGCACAGATGAGCCATCAGCGATTTGCCCTGCTATCCCTGGTGATGCCAGTTCATTTTGATTAGGAAAAACTTCTGAAACCTGCGCCGAAATTAAATTTTCAAAATATTGTTTCACTTCTGAGGCCTCAACGGTATTACTCGAGAAGAAGTCTCTTGATGCTGCCGTTTTAGATCTGACACTCTTAGAAGATACATTCAGCGCAGCATCGCTAAATGGTGTAGCATCGTCGCCTGTAGCAGTCTGATTGGCATACATTTCTAACATAGTCTCCGTCGTCTGATCAAAGTCATTCATAGCATTGATCAATTCTGTAGCCATGAGTATTCTATCTGTCTGTCCACTAAATGATACTGTAGACACTCCATCTCGCTCAAACGAATATGAGGTCGGGGCCACCACGTCATTATTGTTAGGCTCGTCTTCATCAGTACATGAGCTCAAAAAAACAAGAGAAAATAATATAGGTAACAGGTACTTGTGCATGTTGTAATTTTTACACAAATGTAGGATCGCAAGGCTGTTTCGATCCTCATTAAAATTGAGATTAATCTAACAATAAATTAAAAGTCATCTACCTAATTTTAGTAGAACAATTATCTCTTCTTTTTCTTCTTGCTGCTCTTAGCCAAAGGATTAAAGGCCAAGCATAAATCTATCCAATGGCTTAACTGATCATCAGTATCTATCGCCTCCATATCTATAAACACATAGCCTTTCATAGATCTACCAGTAAAGGTCATCTTATGTACCCCCTCCTGCATCAGAGCCGATTCATATAGATCAGGACCTATACGTGCCATGAGTTGATCTCTAACGAGACCACAGAGCATCTTATCGTCTACCATGTAACAAAGTCCTCCCATCATTCTCTTGCTTATAAAAATGACTTTGCGATCAGAGAGACAACGATTAATTCGTTCTGCTACATAGTCGTCATAGGCCATAGGTTGTATTGTTATATGATATGTAGTCATAACGCTCTTTGCTACATTGTCATTACTACCGTAGGACATTAACACTACATCAATGGCCTTAAGTAAGGAGATCTATAAACTTCAAACAAGGATAGTCT
>CAZJHC010000199.1:0-6968 GCA_964545645.1 uncultured Saprospiraceae bacterium | reverse complement strand
GAATTAGATCTAAATAAAAATCTCAAAAAATATCCTAAGAACATTGAATTACATGTAGCATACGGTAATCTTAGAGATCGACAATCACGACCCGAAGAAGCTAATGAACAATATCGATTGGCTATCAGCAAACTTACAGCTCAAAACAGGAACGCCATCAGTAGATTAGGTAATTCATTTACCAGATTAACAAAATATGATCTCGCACTTGAAGCCTTCCTCAAAGGAGAAGAGCTAAGCAACAATAGTGGTGTCTACGCATATAATATAGCTGAGATCTACAGAAGAAAGAACAAAGCTCCAGAGATGATTAAATATTTTCTGGCAAGCTCCATGGCAACATCCGAGCGTATATCATCAGTACAAAATTATTTTACTAGATATCTCAATGGACCTGAAGACTATGATCATCTACGTCAAGCTTTATATCAAAAGGTGCAAGAACAGCCTGAGAATATATTCTATCCCGAGATGATACAATGGGTCTTTATTCATAACAAGGATTATACTAAAGCGCTCAGACAGGCAAGGGCTCTCGATATGAGACTATCTGAGAATGGCAAAAGAATCTATGACCTAGCACGAATCGCTAAAAATGATAAGGATTATGATACTGCGATTAAAGCTTATGAGTACATCATTGAAACCAAAGAGAGTATCAACAGTTACTACCTCGACTCCAAAAAACAAATCCTTGATACTAAAAGGAGAAAAATACTCAATGGGTCTTATGCACAAAGCGATATTCAAGAACTCAAAGTGGAGTATGAAACATTCTTAAATGAACATGGAAGGAATAGCCGTACCTCACTAATATTGTTAGAACTAGCAGAATTAGAAGCCTTATACTTGAACCATCTTGACACTGCTATCATGACCTTAGAAAAGGTTATCAATTATCCTGGTCTTAATAACTATGTCAAAGCAAATGCAAAACTCGATCTTGCCGATTATTTTCTTATCTCTGGCGATGTATGGGAGTCTACATTACTCTATAGCCAAGTAGACAAAGAGTTTAGAGAAGATCATCTAGGGGAAACGGCTCGCTTTAAAAATGCAAAATTGAGCTATTACATTGGTGATTTTGAATGGGCTCAAGAACAGTTTGATATACTCAAGTCTGCCACGTCCAAACTTATATCTAATGATGCTATAGATTTATCCGTTTTTATCATGGATAATGCTAATCTTGATACAACCTACGCTCCCCTTGCCCTATTCGCTGAAGCCGAGCTTTTATTTTATCAGAATAGGATAGACGCAGGCTATAGTAAGTTAGACAGTATCGCAAGCATCTATGCTGATCATACGCTCATAGACGATGTCTTGTATGTCAAAGCTCAACAGTCGAGTAAGATGGGCGACTATGAAAAGGCCGCATCCTTCTATACCCAAATCATCGAAAATTATCCCGAAGAAATAAGAGCAGACAACGCTTATTATGAGCTCGCCCAGATATATGAAGTTCAAATGATAAATCTTGATAAGGCAAAGGAACTTTATGAAAAGCTATTCATGAACTATAGTGACAGCACTTATGCTATAGATGCCCGCAAGAACTTCCGTAGATTGCGTGGTGACACCATTCAATAAGTTGTTAAGTGAATCGATCTCTTTCTCTTGGTGTGCATTTCGATATTCCTGTCAAGGTGCATTGGACTTTTGGGTTGTTATTCCTATTTATTATTTATATCGCCTTCGAAAACGACATACCTCAACAAGACATTCCTTGGTTCTTTGGGATCATCTTGATGATGTTTTTCTTTGTAATAATACACGAATTTGGTCATGCTCTCATGGCTCGGCGTTATGGTGTAAAAACCCTTGATATCATCATATCACCTATAGGAGGCGTTGCTAGGTTAGAATCCATTCCTAAGATAGCCAAACAAGAACTACTCATTGCTCTTGCTGGACCCCTCGTCAATGTTATACTCGCTTTCTTATTCGGAACACTTCTTTGGATATTAGATTATTACTATGTTCCTAAAACAGAACGGATAAATCTCATCGAGGCGCCCAATGATTTTATTGCATATCTTTTTAACATCAATATCGTGTTGGTCATTTTTAATTTAATTCCTGCGTTTCCTATGGACGGTGGGCGAGTATTGAGATCACTGATTTCTATGCTACTCAATGATCACATAAAAGCAACTAAGATTGCTAGCTATATAGGCCAATTCTTGGCGGTTGGCTTTGTCCTATTTGGAGGCTATTTTGATCACTATGTACTACTTTTCATAGGTATCTTCATTTTCTTGGCAGCAAGGGCCGAAAGACGTCATATAATCAATAGTCAGCGATTGCTGTCCACAACCCTTGGCCATATTGCCATTGATAACCATTATAAAGCTCTACCTGCCGACCCCATCAGGAGCACTCTAGTACATTCATCTTCTCAAGGGAGTTTTTTAGTTTATAACCATCAGCAACAAGTTGTTGGGGTATTACCTGAGCTCTATTTACAAGATGCCTTAGAAAACGACTATGTAGACGAACCTATAAGTGACTATATGACTAATAGATACGGCTATCTTAATGAAGCTATAAATCTAAATGCAGCCTTTGATTTTTTCAAAAAACATGGATGGGCTATGGCCATCATTATTGATAAGGATAAAAACATAAAAGGAGTAGTCGATAGACGACTACTCCTTAAACACTTAACGCAGCAATAATACTGCCTTGATTTTTTATTATAATGCTACTGGATCCCCAATTTTTGCTTAAGTATAGGCATCAGATCATCCGCATTATCTGCAAATAAAATACCTCCTATACTGGCATCAAATATCATAGTATATCCTTCTTCCTTACCCATCTGATCTACAATATTCTGGACCTTCTGTAGTATCGGCTGATAGAGTTCTTGTTTTTTGGCTGCGAGCTTATTCTGCACCTCAACTTCATAAGCTTGTATGGCTTGCTGTTCTTGTGACAGTTGACCTTCTTGTTGTTGCATTTGTATCTGGGAGAGTTCACCAGAGTTTGCCTTAGCAAGATATACATTATAGGCCTCCTCAAAGGTTTTAACCATTTGTTCTCCTTTCTCTATCAATTGCTTTTGATATGCTTCTAACTGACTATCTGCTGTTTTGACATCTGGTAAACTCACCAATAATTGCGAAGAGTTTACAAAGCCATATTTTTGAGCCGACAAGCCTATAGTGACTAAGAGGGCAACTAGGGAGGTTAAAAAGTATCGTTTCATTTTATTTGTTTAATGTTTTGAATGTCCTACTATTTTTTGAGACAGTAGTTGTTTTATGAATGACGTTTGTTTTGTGCAATTAGATCTATCTCTTTCTCTTTTAACGCAACATTAATAAATATGTTAATCTGGCTCAAACCCTAGAACTATGCTAAACTTGCCTAGAGCTCCAAGATTTGGATTCGGGTCATTTTGAAGAGTTTTATCCAGACCAAACCCATAATCAAACCCGAGCAATCCGAACATTGGCAGGAATACTCTCATGCCGACCCCGACCGTTCTGCGTAACTCGAAAGGATTGTATTCGTCAAACGAATTCCACTGATTCCCTGCTTGAAAAAATAAGGTAGTATAAATGGTCGAGTTAGGATTAGTAGATAGAGGATATCTCAACTCTGTAGTAAACTTGTTAAAGATGATCCCTCCTCCAGTATTATTGTTATCTGGAGCGACATCTTCTACCTCATATCCTCTCAAGGCTAAGATATCTGTACCTTGTATCCCTGCAGATTGATTAGATAATCCATCTCCACCTAGTTGAAATCGCTCAAAAGGCACATCACCAATGCTGCTATTATAGTTGCCTAGATATCCCATCTTCGCTTGAGTCATGAACACTAATTTGCCGGTAATATTGTAATACCACTCTGCATCAAATCTCCACTTATGATATTCCAAAAATTCAAACCGGCGGGCTTCTTCTAATTCTCCAATGAAGGCATCTTCATCAAAGTTTGCAAGCCCTCGTATTCCTAGCGTTCTAATTTCTTTCTGTATTTCTGTCTCTCTTTCTTCCTCACTCAACACCCAGAAGTTGTCTTCTTTAAACAGGGAGTATGGCGGTGTAAACTGTATGGTCAGAGAAACTCTAGACCCTCCCATTGGAAACATTGGATTGGCAATTGAGCTCCTTGAAAATACTTGCTGAATATTGAAATTTTTAAAATCTCCATTCTGTACCAAAAATCGATTATTGAAATTATCCAACTTAATATTTTCAAAATTGACTGTTGTAGACGAAGTGAAAAAGTCATCAGGAAACTTCAAGGCAGTACCTAATCCAGCAAAAAGCCTATTAATACTCAGCTTGCCTGAACCAAATGCAGTATTATCAAACACAGAGCTCGCCCATCCAACGGTAAATGCATTAGGCTTCTTGCCACCCAACCATGGCTCGGTAAAGCTAAAGTTGTATGATCTAAAAAATCGACTATTAGATTGAATCCTCAATGATAATCGTTGTGCGTCACCAGTAGGCAGTGGTGACCAGGCAGCTTTGTTCCGTATATTCTGAATTGAGAAATTATTGAATGTAACGCCGAGCGTACCTATTAATCCTTCAAAACCTCCATACCCTGCTGACAGCTCTAATTGATCTGAAGGCCTCTCAACTACCGTATACTCTATATCTACTGTGCCTCTCTCATAATTGACCGGTGTATTTATATTGAGATTCTCAGGATCAAAGTATCCCAGGTTTGTGATCTCCCGTTGTGATCTGATGATATCTGATCTACTAAACTTCTCTCCTGGTCGAGTCCTAACTACACGACGTATTACTTCTTCATGAGTTCTATCATTCCCCTTGATGATGACCTTGTCTATAGTCGCTTGAGGTCCTTCATACATTCTCATTTCGATGTCGATAGTATCCGCTCTTATCGCCACTTGCTGAGGATCAACATTGAAGAAAAGATATCCCTTATCCATGTAAAGCGACGAAATATCTCTACCATCCAAACTAAACTCAAGGCGCTTAGATAATTCTTCTGGATTGAATACGGTTCCTTTGGCAATCCCTAGTACTGACGACAATTGATCATCGGTATAAATCGAATTTCCTTTCCAAGCAATTTCTCCAAATTTATATTGAACCCCTTCATTGATGTTAAGGGTAAGATGGATCCGGTTTTGTTCATCTCTCCATAAGGAATCACTAATTATCTGCGCATCCCCAAAACCATTGTTGATATAGTACCCTATAAGCTTCTTCTTATCCTCTTCATACTTTTCTTTGACAAATCGAGATCGCTTTAAGAAGGTTCCTTTTTTCTTAGTATCTTTTAACTGTTTTCTCAGCTTCTTGTCCGTGATTAGATTGTTACCAACTATATTTATTTGATCGATTTTGACTTTATCTTTTTTATCTACATCGATCAGAAGTTTAATGGTGTTTTGTAGCACTGTATCTTCAACAGAGATGAGCTTGACTTCAGCATCAAAAAATCCTTTGTCTACATAATACTGTCGTAGCTTATCCGCACCGACCGTACGATCATTTTGAGAGATAATACCTCCAATTCTAAAGGTCTCTCCTAGTTGCTCTATTAAATTATCTTGCTGTAGTTTCTTAACATTCTTGAAGACATACCCGGAAAGCGTCGGTTGCTCCTTAAGTTGAATCGTGAGATAAACGCTATCCGATACTATTTTATCAAGAAGTATCTCAACATCAGAAAACAATCTTAAGCGCCATAATTCTTTGACCGCTCTCGACAATGACTCACTCGGGATCTCAATTGTCTGTCCCTCTCTGAGTCCAGTAATTGATTTTATCGCATTGTCATCTCTTCTTTCGGCACCAGTGATCTGTACATCAGCGATATGATATATTTTCTTGTCACTGAAGTCTAGCTCAATGTAATCTGGTGCCATCTCATTAGTCACTTGAGCCATGAGGCCACTGGACGACAATATGAGTCCTAACACAATGAAAATGCCTCTCATTAACATGTCACTTAAAGATTGGTTACCAAAAAAACGTCCTTTTATACTTACCCAACTTCTTCTTTCCATTTTTAACCTCTCATTAAGAATTAATTAACTGCTCACCTGTCAAACCATATCTTCGCTCTCTGCCCTGATAAGTAATGATCGCATCATGCAAGTGTTCTTTTTTAAAATCAGGCCACATCACATTAGTGAAGTACAGTTCCGCATATGATAATTGCCACAACAGATAATTGCTTATGCGATGCTCTCCGCTCGTTCTAATAAGTAAATCAGGATCAGGCATAGATGCTGTACATAGCAACTTGCTAAACTTCTCTTCGTTAAGAGATTCTATGTTTTCTATGCCTTGAGAAACTTGAGTGGCATATGCCTTTACCGCAGTCAATATCTCCCACCGACTGCTATAATTGAGGGCTAGGCTTAAGACCATTCCATCATTTTTTGATGTAGCGTGCATTCCTTTCATGAGTGCTTTATATGTCTCTTTGGGCAAAGACTTAAGATCTCCTATTGCACTGAGTCTTATATTGTTGTCATTTAAGGTTTGAAGTTCTCTGTCCACAGTCTTAACGAATAATTTCATTAGGGTATTCACCTCAAAGGCTGGCCGGTTCCAATTTTCCTTAGAAAAGGCATAAAGAGTAAGATATTTAATCCCAAGTTCTGCCGCTCCTTCTGCGATTTCTCGGACTGCTTGCACTCCATTTTGGTGGCCAAAGACCCTAGCTTTTTTATGTTGTTTAGCCCATCTACCATTACCATCCATGATCACCGCTATGTGCTGTGGCAGTCTATCCGTATCAATATGTGGATGTTCAAGCATGAAAACCTCAAAATTAAAAGTGTGCAAAAGTACAATAATTACAATCGCAATGAGATGACAATAAGTTCTTGAGTCATAATAATTACAACATATGAGCGATAGGGTGACCGCCATTGATATTGAGTAAAAGAGATCAGAAATGCGTTGTAGAGATCTATAATGTGTTAAACCATAAGGTCAAATGAATTACACATATAG
>CAZJHC010000198.1:0-6975 GCA_964545645.1 uncultured Saprospiraceae bacterium | reverse complement strand
AAGTTTTGGCTTTTCGGATGAGTTCAGTTAACCTTGAACTATGAAAATAGGATATTCTCGTGTCTCCACTAAAGATCAGAACTTAGATCGTCAAATCGATAGCCTCAGCGCTGCCGGCTGTGAAAAGATATTTTCTGATAAACTGTCTGGAGCTAAGTTTGACAGACCTGAACTAAATCTACTGAAAGCTCAGCTCCGATCAGGTGATGTTGTTGTGATCGATAAACTGGATCGACTCGGCAGATCCCTCAAGGATCTCATTACTATCGTGTCTGAGTTCGAAGCAAATGGAATCTCATTCGTATCACTCCAGGATAACCTCGATACGACAACTGCATCAGGAAAACTGATCTTTCACATCTTCGCATCTCTTGCTGAGTTTGAGCGATCACTCATATCTGAAAGAACTAAGGCGGGCCTCTCAGCAGCTCGTTCCCGGGGACGCTTAGGAGGTCGGCCAAAAGGACTTTCTGATAGTGCAAAGAAAACCGCTATGGCCGCTGAGACACTCTACAAAACCAAAGAGCATTCTGTTACTGATATCTGCAGGCAGCTCAGTATCTCTAAGCCTACTTTGTACAATTACCTCAGGTCAAGAAATGTGGTTATTGGATCTTGAATGATGTACAGGCTTATTACACCTTATTATATGGCGATATAGGGCTGATGGTACGGGGTATAGAAAACGGTCATTTTATATACAAATACCTGTGAATCGAAGCTCTCCCATTGAAATAGCTCTCGGACTATTGTTTTAAACAAATAATATATCTCCTTCACCCAAGAAATACTCTCCCTCACCTTTAGGTAAAAAAAGGATCAAGACCCCGGAGACACTCGAGCGTCGATATATTGTTTATTCTATAGCTACAGACTTAGGATGCCTGTGTAAAACATGATCGTATATATCAAAAAAATCGCAATATGCACTTGACTTAAACATAGAAATCGAGGTATGAGCTAATCAAGAATCTCAAAGCTCAATAGCTCAACTGTGATCTCCACAATTCGTTACCGGAAATCCTTCGCTCAAATTTCATAGTCCAACAACCAATAAATGGGTTGAGATCTTAAGATTAGCTATTCTTGGGTTCCCCTTATTTATTAGCCTAAAGTATATTCTGAATATTTATTGGACGTTAGTTTGAGGGTTAAGCTTGTCACGGTTTAGCACTCTAAAGACTCATTTCACTCGCCAGTTAACATGATCAGAGTAATTTGGGCTAATCCAACAATGCCGCAGTTTTAGCCAAGACAGATAAGAGTTCCTACTCATAATCCAAAATCAATCATTCGGTTTAGTAAGACTTTATCACGAGTGTTACGCCTTTATCAGCTAGCTTACGCTGGAGATCTGATTGAGGTGTTGTGGATCTATTGTCAATTGGTATTGGTAGTTCTAATTTTTCAAATGAATATTGATCATCAATAGTCTCAATTCTCCCAGATGCGAGCTCAGGATGTCGAGGAGTCAACTGGATACTATCGAAACCTAATTGTACAATATCATAATCTTCTAGGTTAATATCCTGACATCGTGCTACATAGTACAATTGATCAATAGGTGGTAAGTCGATACTATCTATTACGATATCTTCTGAACGCTCAGACATTTGCTCCAGCGCATTTTTGGAGAGATACCAGCCGAGAGGGAAGGTACTGGTGATAGTTTTATGTTTTACTTTTCGTTTTCTGTTAAGCGCAAATGATTGATAGTACATATTTATATCAAAGCATTCATTTTGCAGATCCCTAATTTGCTGACTTATGCGATCCTGAAGCTGACTCTGCTTTCCTCCATATAACTTAAAATACGAGTCAGCCGGATTAAATAATGGTGTTGTATTATTCGGTTCTGAATTAGCTCCTGATGAGCTGTTGATTACGAGAACTCGTATGTTGACTCTCTCTTGAAAGCCATGATATTTGATTCGATCTGTCAACATCTCTAATAAATCTATAGTCGTGCCTGCACCGAGATTATCTACAAATCCGGCATCAACCATTTGTAATCCATCTTTAATTGATCCAGGAGGGCTGGCTATTGGGAATCTGGCAGATTCAAATATGCTTGTGCCTACGGTAATTCCGGTCGAAGAATTATGTATAGTCTGTATCGTATCAATAAGATTGACACTCCCGTTATTCATGAGCGGGTCGAGATGCATCGGCGAATACAAGCCTATAACACCACGCTGAGACCAGGCGGTGGTTGGCATCAAAATGGGCCTTTTTTCGGTTTGAGGTGTATACAGATTTAATAAGTTCTCATCATATAGCGATTCAATATTAAACTTTGCTACTTGTTTCCCGAACTGTAAGGCTAACTGTTGGTGACGATCAGGGACTTCTGACAACCAATCGAATGGCAAAAATGCCCGAATAGCATCAGCGCCAAACATCCTAGCGATCATAGGAGATAAAAAGTCCTTCTTACCGTATAAAGTCTCTACATAATCGCCATAAGAAGCTACCTCACTATTATGTTCCTTCATCGCAAAAAACAAACCTACACCAACTGTGCCCCCAGATGCACCTGTGAGACTATAGACTTGATTATAAAAATCTTTGTCTTTGTCATCCATGTATTTGGCTAAGATTAGATTAGTCCAATAGGACGCTCTGATCCCTCCACCATAAGATGATACCAAATAAATAGTTGAGTCGGTAGGCATATCCTTTACAAAGTCGGATAGCCATCTATCGGTGTATTCATGGAGGTGAATTCTATTTGGTAATTTCTCAGTAATACCTAAGTCTATAGCATACCTTGACTCCTTATTGAGGTTATAGAAGACAGTCAATACAAGGAAAATTCCTACTCCAAAGAGATAGGTTGCACTCCTCCAATAGGATCGAATGACGTACATGAATAGATTTAGCAAACCGACCCAAAATAATACCGACACACTCAGAACTATAGCAGGGCCAGCTATTGTAGAGGAGGAAGGATAAATGTTCCACAATAATAGGAGAACCGTAAAAATGAGCGAAAAGATAAAGATGATTAAATGTACCCAGCTACTATTGTCTGGCCTATAAAACCATTTTATCCTCGTCCAAAGAGATATTGATTCTTCGGAATCAATATCTCTTTTTATCTGAGGATTGATAGATATGGTTGATAAAAGGTAGGTCTTATAATAGCGTATAACACCGTACACCAACAGGGATAATGTGATAGGCGAAATTATAAGGCTCAATTGATACAGACGGCTAAGGAATCCAGATAAGTCTGGTTGATTATTGTGTAATATTACAGGTGAAAAAGTCAGTAATAGCGCAAATAGAATTACCAAGAATTTTGATCTCTTATTAACGAGCCTATTTAGTGTCACATCAATATACAAGTGACCAAAGTATAGGCCAAAAAGTAATAAACCCAATAATACTGTTACATGTGTATGGCCGATAGGATCAGTCCAGCCTTGTACAGCCAATACATGAATAGGGGACAAGCCCATAATTAAGATCGTTGCCGCTCCAAAATATCTAGGTAAAAAAATCTTAAGTGGATCGTGATTTTTATCTGAATCATTAGAGCTTTGAGCACCAGAATCATCTAGATTAAAATTGTTAGCTGTGAAATACCAATTAAACAAACAATACACTATTGCTATTGCGAACATCCAATAGCCTCCGGCTGATAAGAATCCCCCGGACATATACTCAAATATTATGTCTTGTCCCTGATCAGAAAACCATAAGAATAAATAAATTAAAACGAGTGCAAAAAGGCTTGGCCAGTATGACGGGAATAACTTTAGAAAGTCATAAATCTTACTAAAGAAGCCTTGTAATAAGCTATTAAGCCATATGATTGGATTTGTTGAAGCTTTATTATTTTCTGGCATAATCGAATGTTTGATTGATCTTGATGTTGATATATTTAGAAAGTGGTACTAATCATAATGACCAAAATACGATTCTATTTTCATAAAATTCATAACTCGTTGTTTATCAATTAGTTATGCCTATAATTTACGTTATGTTAAATAGGGTTTAAAAGGCCCTTATTATGCTAAAAAAACTGTCGGCTCGACTCCTTTGCCCATTATATAAGCCTTAGCGTCTTGACGTCCTAATTCAAGCATTTTTTTCATATTATCGGGATCAAATATGAGTGCATCTAATCCAGAAAATAGTTTTTTAGAAGGTCTTATAGTGTTCAAGTTATAGGGCTGAATTCGATTGAAGTTCTGACTGCTGTATGAATCAAAAGCTTGTTGTATGATACTTTTATTCACTCCTTGATGAATTAGGCTCTTTTGTATAGAATCTAAGTAACTCAATCCATCATTAATCAAAGACGGTACTCGTTCATCATTGGCACCAACATCAGCTGACAAGGAATCAACAGTAATCTGTGCAATATCTAAAATCTTAGTAAAGGTTTTAGGTGCCGAATCGCTAAGTCCAGAGGACAGCAAGATTGAGAAAATAGACTGTGCCCCAGCATCCATAGCGATCTCAGTACCTACATATTCAACAACACCGCCATCCACATATTGAAAGGCTTTATCCGGCGAAGATCTATTTTTGTTAACCTGAATAGGCGGCATAAGTATTGGCTGATTAGCTGAAGCTAACATAGCCTCTTTGAACTCTTGTGCACTTTGAATTAGAATTATGTCATAGCGTGATGAGTTCAGAGTGGAATCCGTAGTAAAAACTGTCAAGTTCTTGGTTTGGAGGCAAGTAGTTAACAAATAGATTTTTTTAGCAGAACTATTTATTAAAGTGTCACAGTCGAAGTCTGATAACCAGGTATCAATTAGTGATTCTAAAGGGGCGGTATTGAAAAGACTAGTCTTTTTAGTAATTCCTCTTAAATCCCTTTGAAACATGACTTCATCATTCGTAGTACTCGTAAAAATGTGTACTAAATCAGGAATTCTGTCCAATGCTACAAATGGAGCGATTAAAGCGCCTGAGCTCGTTCCGACGTACGCATCAAAAGTTGGCAGGCCGCCAGTTGTATCGTGGTTGATATAATCCAGAACTCCAACACCATAGGCCCCTTTGGCCCCTCCCCCACTAATTACTAGTGCATTGCTCATTATTAAAATATATTAGTCTACAATTATTATGTCATCATCAGGCTCATTAGAAGCTAAATTCAAAAAAGCTCCTAATGAGTACCAATTACTATTAAGATTATAATCCCTACCATAAGAGACGGACAATCCAACCCAGTCTAAAAACTCATAATAAAGTCCGGTATTAATCACCGTAGCATCAAATGACGTCCAGTGGTGTCCAATAAAGACGTATAGATCGGAGGTTGTTATAAACTTCTTCTTAGTTAATTTTATATGAACATCCGTACCAAAGGCCAACTCCAAACCGTCAAATAATTGGGGGCCTATGTCACCGGATATCATGAGTACATCATCAAAAAACAGAGCCTGTCCTTGAAGGCCCAGTTTTGTTAGGCTTAAGTCTGGCCCAGATGCACTAATTGCTCCAATATCTAACCCAATTCCATATTGCAGTTTGACACTACGTTGAGCTGATATCCCTTCTGCTATAAAAAAGAATACGGCAACAAAAATGAAGAGTTGTAATCTTTCTTTACGAGTTGATGTCATCTTTTAGTCGTTTAATGCCTTCTTAAGATAGCGAAGAGAAACTATTATGGGTAAGCAATTACAATGATTTCAAAAAAGAAATACTCGGAGTAAAGAAATACTCGCCTCCTTTCATAGTGACGAACTGTCCAAAGTTAGTACGTGATGTCATAGAACTATCGTCTCCCCATCTAGTAGCATAATTCTGGTTGGTCACGTCATCTCCTTGACCTATTACGGGATCTTTGCCATGTGGGGCATTAGGCTTATTACCTGGGAATCCTGTACCATTAGCCCAGCGCAACTGCATGAATTCAAATTGTCTGGAGATATTGCTGTTATAGCACATAAATAGGAGCCCGACATCTGGCGAATTGGGCTCACCATAGGTAATCCCTCTCCTTACAAAAAGATGTTTCTTCTCATCATCCGGGCTCTCAAACCCACCGGTACCTCGTGGGTTAGTCTTACGAATGTGTGCATGAAATGGGCATTTAGATCCCACTGTAGTATCATCGTTATAATTGAAGTCGTTTTGAGACTTTAGCGGCCCTGGTTGTGGAGGGGTAACAGGAATTAATGGATTCCCACTCTTAAATCGGCCGACTAACTGAGCGCCAAAATAGTTAGGATCAATGCCTAAGTTGGCTGCTTGTGTCACTACTGCATTATCCCACCCCGGAACATCTTGATGTAACTTTCTAAATACTAGATAACTTCCAAATGAGTTATCATCTTCCCCCCCTGGATCCCGTACAATTGCTAAATCTAAATCTGCCTCAGGGTCCCAATTATTACGGCTGATTTTTCCAGATGTAAGGTCATCGTTGATCAATAAAGGTTGTGAGATACCATCAACGAATCCGAAATGCTCTATGTGTGCACCTTGCTTATTCCGTATGCCTCTACCCTGCTCAACATGGACTCTTGAGGTAATAGACGCGAGTTTGCTCATGATAAAACTAACTCGTTGTTGAACCTTACCTTCAGCAGTATTAGCAATGATCATCATGGCATGGTACTCAGTCTGATATGGCTCTTCCCATTCTGACACGTCTGGATCAGAAAGGAGATCTTTCTGATTCCTTTGTTTTGCCTTGAATGACGGGTCCGACGGATGTTGTCTAAGCGGTACTCCTAAGAAATCATAGCCAAGTTGAGATATAGCAAATGAGATGAAGTCTCTGAATCCATTAGATCGATTTTGCTTGAAGTCTATACTGTCTTGATTCTGCTCTGCAGCAGATGTTATTCTTTTAATGACCTCTTTCTTAATAAACGCTTTAGCCGTATGCGGATTCTTAAATCTAATGAAGAGGTGAGCAGCTGAGTCCCTCCCATGCGACTTAAGGATGTTACCTTGAAGATCGAAAGCAATATTATTGAAGCGTGCGCTATCTATACT
>CAZJHC010000197.1:0-7023 GCA_964545645.1 uncultured Saprospiraceae bacterium | reverse complement strand
CCTTGTATATGTATCTATCTGTAGCATTGCTACCATATTGTTGGCTCATATTACTTATAATTTTATCGAACGTCCTGCAGTTAGACTAGGTAGGCGACTCTCACTATGAAAGTTTATATTGCTACGCTCAACTATGTAACAAAAAGTATCTATGAATAGAGCTTGTTCTATATAAATGCCTAATTTATCAATAGATGAGAATACTCTTAATCAATGGCTCTTCACGTCCAGACAAGAATAACGCTGCCCTTTTACATGGGATCGTCAAACGCTATGAACATTATGAATGCATCATCTATCATGATCTATCGGGCTTCCCTTTATATCTGGCCGATTTAGAAGATAAACAAGTCAATCAGATAGTGAAAGATTTCAAAATAGTCACTAACAAATCAGATGTCGTGATCGTCTCGACACCGGAGTATATATACGGCGTTCCTGCCATCCTCAAAAATGCCTTGGAGTGGCTCACACAATCAGGTGAATTGAATCATAAAAAAATCCTTGCTATCACTTATACACCTCATCAACCTCGAGGAGCAAAGTGTATGGAGGCCTTATTGCAATCTCTCAAAGCATTAAATAGCGACATCTGTGCCTCGCTCCAACTGTATCAGGATCAATTAACCATTGACCACAATCATCTTATGCATGGTGATGAGAGCCTTTCCTTATTGGACACTGCGGTAGATCTATTGACTCATATTGACGTAGAGCAAGATGACTAAATTTAATAATCAGATAATTTTGTTAAGCACACTTTTGTTGCTTTGCTCATGTAATACGGAGGTAACAGTCAAAGATGACTCTGGTGAGCTCAATACCATGACAACAGACGACTATCTCAATACGGTAGTAGAAGCCTATCTATATGGCTATCCATTGTTACTCATGCAATACACTAAAGAATTAGGAACTAATATAGCGGAACCTCATCCTACGATACCCTTAGCCCCGATCAATCAACTCGGTCACTATCGAAGATTTGCAGATCATACGTCTCGAAGAGTCGTCAAACCTAATGTGGACACCTATTATTCCATAGCATGGTTCGATCTCAGTCAAGGCCCACAGGTATTGACCATGCCACATACGGACAGATACTATCTGCTACCTTTTTATGACGCTTTCACTAATGTGATTGCGAGTCCTGGAACCAGAACTCATGGCGACAAGGCACTCACATTATTAATCATTGGACCTGATTACCATGGCGAGGACATAGATGGTATGATGACCATACGATCACCGACAGACGTGGCTTGGCTCATAGGGCGAATAGAAACGTATGATGATATAGATGGCAATACAGTCGTACGAAGCATACAGAATCGCATGGATCTGAGGCCTTTAGCAGCACTTGGGGACTCGACTTATAAAGCACCCAAGGGCCAGCAAATAGACCTAGTTGATGATCTGCCTCCAGTTAAAAAAATAGAGTCACTGTCTATAGAAGACTATATGAACCAACTCAACTCATTATTGCCCGAGGAGTCTTCTGCTAGCTATGACAAGGATATACTTCTTAGTTTATCTAGGATTGGCATTTCACGAGGACTACATTTCGAATTACCTACAGACAATTTTGTCTTAGGCCAGAAGCTTAAAGCCATACCTAAGGTGATTCATGAGCGCATGAGAGAAAGAAAAGCTAATTCCGAACCTACACTGATGAAAAATAATTGGACGATGATTACTTCTAAATTAGGCGACTATGGAAAGGATTATCTGATGAGGAGCTATGTCTCCTTTATTGGCTTGGGTGCCAATCTTGCAGAGGATGCGATTTATCCATTTACGACCGTGGACGCCAATGGAAATCCGCTTATCGGGTCACAAGACTATCGTATTCATATGCCGCCTAATGAGCTCCCTCCAGTTAAGGCTTTTTGGTCATTGACCGCTTACAATGACGATGACTTTCTAATTGAAAATGAAGCCAATAAATTTGCCATTAATAGCAAAGACTCTTTAGTGTATAATGATAATGGTTCTCTTGATCTCTATATACAAGCCGAGCGTCCTGATAGTGTCTCTATCAATAATTGGGTACCCATAAATCCTAATGAAGGGTTCTCACTTACGATGAGATTATATTGGCCCGACGATCAAGTGTTCGATGGAGACTGGATCCCTCCACTAGTGATTCCGATTCAATGATTTATGACTATTATTTAGAAGTGATGCAACCAGTACAAAACCTCTAACGTCATTAGTGCAGAAAACCTTTAATTGTTGAAGAACAAAACTATTGATACAAAGCGTGAGCTCATTGAAGCCTGTAAAAATGGTGATCGATATGCTCAAAAAAAGCTCTATGAAGATTATTGCGATGCGATGTACAATATATGTGTGAGAATGGTCAAGGACCCAGATGATGCTGCCGATGTTTTACAGAATGCCTTCATAAACGTATTTAGGCATATCGACAAGTTTAAATTTGAAAGCACCCCTGGAGCATGGATAAAGCGCATTGTGATCAATCATTGTATGAATCACTTTAGGGCAAATAAAATAACAATGGAAGAACTCAAGGACTATGATCAACCCGTAGCTGAAGACATTGAGATAGATGATGAGCTTATTAATATCACCGCTATCAAAGGTGCCATTAATCAACTCTCGACAGGTTATAGATCAGTGATCAACCTATATCTCTTTGAAGGGTATGATCATGCAGAAATCGCTGAGATAATGGGCATCACTGTTGCAACCTCCAAAACTCAATATCATAGAGCTAAGAAGAAATTGAGATCCTTGTTAGAAGATTATAAAATAGCATGTTAGTACTGTCGCTTATGAACAATGATAAACTAAGAGAATATCTACGAGATCATCGAGAGGATCTCGATGATCTAAAAGCACCAACAGGTTTATGGGATAAGATCGAGCCACAACTGGATCCCAAGCCAAGAGGATACCTCAGATGGGCAGGAATTACCCTGGGTCTTGTAATCATAGGTTTGGTCGCTTATCATTGGGGCCAACAAAATCAAGCCTCAAAACCTAGTGACATCCAAAATCTCATAGATATCCAACAGGAAGCCTTACAGTATGCAGATATACCAGACTTCAATGAGACCCAGCAGTATTATCAGATGGAAGTAGTACAAGTGCTCAATAAACTCAAAAGTAAAAATGTCGAAAATGAACTCTTAGAGGATCTCAAACAATTAGAATTAATAGAACAAGAATTATATAAAGAGCTGCAAGAAGCAGCAGGAATCTATAAGGAACATGTACTGCAGGCCATGATCCAAAATCAACAGACAAAACTCAACTTATTACTTAATGTCCTGAATGAAATCAAGCATTCGGAAGAACAAAAACAAAAAAAATATGAAAACATATAATTACCTGATTTATTGCATGCTCTTCAGCATTGGTTATTCGACCTTGCAGGCAAGAGGCGGGCTCCAAGAGTATAAGAAAACCTACAATGAGGAATTTTCGATCAATCAGAATGGCCTAGTCTATCTGGCCAACAAATATGGAAACATCGACATCACTACCTCTGATCGATCGACGGTCAAAATAGATATTGAAATCATCGTCGAGGCCCGTGATCAAGATCGTGCAGATGATATCTTAGATAAAATATCTATCAAATTTGATAATAGCTCCTCAGAGGTCAAAGCCTACACAGAGTTTGATTTTGGCAATAGTTGGAATTGGGGTAAAAAGAACGAAAGCTATAAAATTCACTATAAGGTACTTATGCCTCGTGATGTAGATCTTGACATCTATAACAAGTATGGTAATATCTCAATGACTGAGATCAATGGCGATTTGGATTTAGATCTCAAGTATGGCAGTGCATACCTACAGGATATTGGTGGTGATGTAGAGGCGGTCCTTGGATATGTAGAAGGTTTTGATGCCGGGGCCATAGGAGGAGACTTGGATTTGGATATAAAGTATTCTGACTTCAATATAAAAGGTGCAAGTGATACTCATATTGAAACCAAATACTCAGAAATAGTTATGGATTATGCCGGTGAGGTGGATATAAGTTCTAAGTATTCGCAGATAGAAATAGGTGCTCTGACAGCTATTGAAAATGTTGGCAAATATGATCAGTTTGACCTCGGATCTTGTGAGTATATAGATATTGAAACCAAGTATACTCAACTAAGGATAGAGACTTTAGCTAAAGGTGGCGACTTTGACACAGGATACGGCAGTGTTAGAATCAAGCAGTTGCATGATTCCTTTGAAAAAATCAATATTGATGCTGGTAATACAGGATATGATATTGGAATCATGGGTGGAGCACGCTTTGATATTGAAACCAAGTATGCTGGTGTAGATTTACCAAGAAATGTAGTGTCGAGCTATAAGGAAAAAGATCATAATGAGTATTTTTTCAAAGGCCACTTTGAAGATAGTGGAGCCGGATTAATCACTGCTACTATGAAATATGGTCATCTCGATGTGCAACATCGCCCGAATTAATCATCTATAGAATATTGCACCAACCGTTACTATCTAGTAAGAGGGCTTCAGACATGAAGCCCTCTTCTTGTATCTGAGCATTTAATACATATGATAAACTAATCATAAAGTGCCCTACATATTTGATACTGCGATTAACTATCAAGACCTTCGTAGTATGAGACTTGGTACTGTCATATTTTTCTATATGCTTTCATTCACGCTAACTGGGCAGATAGAGGATTATAAGCTTGAGGACTTCGTATATATGCCTCATATTAAGAGTGTTAAGCTGCATCATGCCGGGCTACCCACATCAGATCCGATCATAGATCTCAATTCTCAAGGCCAATTGATCCTGACCTTTGACGACATACTAGGTGGAGATATGACCTACAACTATAAGGTGATCCACTGTGACAAAGATTGGAATCCTACAGACATGGATGAACTGGATTATGTTGATGGATTTAATGATGAGGACATAGACACTTGGTTCTACTCTCAGGGGACACAGGTAGATTATACGCACTATCAGTTAGCCATACCCAATAATAATATGAACCCCTTGATCAGTGGCAACTTCATCCTGCTTATCTACGAGGAGGATACCGAGCTGCCCGTGCTCACTCGGCGATTTATGGTGCTCGAAAATCAGGTCATAATCAACGCCCAGGTCAGAAGAGCACTACAAGCCAACAAGCTCAAAACTCATCAGCAGCTTGAATTATCCATTAATCATGAAGACTTTGATATATACAATCCTCAGCGAGAAGTCTATGTGTCTGTCCTCCAAAATGGACGTTGGGACAATAGAATCGACAATAGGCAACCTGTTTTTGTCAGTGGAGATGAGCTCAGATTTGATGCTATGGATTACTTTCTTTTTAATGCTAACAAGGAGTTTCGGTTTGCCGATATCAGGAGTCTGCGTTATCCAGGTTTTGGTGTACACACTATCGATCGACAGTCAGAGCGCATTGATGTCTTACTCTCGCTAGATAAATCTCGATACTATACCTCCTACTTTGACTATAACGACCTCAACGGAAAATTCATCATAGACAACCAAGATCAAAATGATGATCAGTTATCATCACAGTATATAGACCTACATTTCACCTTAGAAGACAAAAATCCCCCTTTAGAAAATGAGGTATATGTCATAGGTGGTTTTACAGATTGGCAATGCTTAACAGAAAACAGATTGTCTTATGATGTCAACTACCAGAGTTATGTCGGATCAATCTTACTCAAGCAAGGTTATTATGATTATCAGTATGTAGTCAAAGACAAAACTGGAGCTCTCGATTATTCTTACTACGAAGGCAATCTCAATGAGACGATCAACGATTATACTGTCTTAGTGTATTTGAGGACATTCAACAGTAGATATGACAGATTAATTGGTGCCACAATTGTTACCTCTGCATTCTAAATACCGTCTATTGGATGCATTCATCTATGATCATGCATTTTTTATATAAATAGTTGCTACCTCTTGTAGCATACATCTACCTTAGCACACTCATAATAATTTAACTATGAAAAAGTCGATTTTGCTTTTAACTATGCTACTGGTGACGAGCCACATATGCTTTACACAAGAAGAATGGTCACTTAACAAGTGCATCCAGTATGCCATAGAAAACAGTTTTGACATTCATCAATCGAATTTGACTATCCAGACTTCAGAGATCAATACTCAACAGAGCAAAGAGCAAAGAATGCCTAATCTTTCTGGAGGCACCAATGCCTTTTGGAACTTCGGTCGATCGATAGATCCTACTACTAATGAGTTTATTACCACAACCTTCTTTTCAAATGGCTACTCAGTCAACACTGGTGTCAGTCTCTACAATGGTGGACGGATTAAAAATGAAATTGAACAAAGCGAAGCTTTTGAAAAAGTATCATTAGAACAAAAGTCAGGAGCGATGAATACCTTGACAATCAACACTGTAGGTGCTTTTTTTGAAGTTTTGTTTGCCACAGATAATTTGCAAAACGTAGATGTACAGCTCAAATCAATAAATGATCAAATCGATCAGATGACTAAGCTTGTTAATGCTGGAAGTCGAGCAAAATTTGAACTATATGATCTCGAGGCTCAAAAGGCTACCTCCGAGCAAGATCAAACAATCGCCCAAAATCGAATTGACCTGGCAATGCTCAACCTAAAGGCATTGCTAAATCTACCTGCGGACTATGACATGACCCTCAAAAAACCAGATTTTGAGCAAGAGGTATTTACCAACTTGGAGTTACTGTCGTTTGATGACGCCTATCAAAGAGCTAAGGATTTTCAACCGTTTAATCGTCAGCTAGATCATCAGATTGAAGCAGCACATCTGGGTATAGAGATTGCTAAATCTTCATTCTATCCATCCATTGGATTTGGAGGCAGCCTCTCTACAAATTTTAGTAATCAGGGCAGGACTGTTGATGGGTTTAATAATGCTCTCATCAGTTCTGATGTACTGATCAATGATGCGCCTGCTACCATATCGACAGAGCAACAGATACCAATATTTAGCAATACGCCCTATGGCACACAGATCAATGATAACTTTGCTTACGGATTTGGTT
>CAZJHC010000196.1:0-7030 GCA_964545645.1 uncultured Saprospiraceae bacterium | reverse complement strand
GGTAATTAAGTTAATATAAGATTGCTCATTTCCCTTAATAAAGAACTCAAGGAGAGACTTGTATTTTATATTGTTTTTATAGCCGACGCCATAAGAGGTGATCTTAGTCTCATGTGATCCTACAGGGTCAAAGGTGATGATATTAAACAAATCTTTAGCATCAGCACGCATAAAATCAGGAAAATGAGGGGACAGTTCGGCTTGCAAAGTCAGCAGCTTTTGAGGAATAAAATTGATGATGTGCAGTACTATGGTATTGCTATCTCCCAGAGTGGCATTAGGATCATAAGATGTTTTGATGATACCATTGTTGCGAAGATCCATTGCTGCCTTTGGTACAGCCCAGTGCATCCAACCCTTTGCTGTAGAGTAGGCATTCCAGGCGGAGTCAATTGGCACTCGCACTGTGAATGTCTGCTCCAAAATCATGTTGTTATAATCTGTAGAATCTACAATTGAGGTGATGCGTTGGGAGATGTCTTCTGTTGATTGTTGGGCCGACACTACGAAAGAGAAGGCCATAAGGAATGAAAAAATCAAGTGCTTCATCATCATTTTGATTTGATTCAGAATCAAAGAACGAGACTTTATCCGACGCTCGATAGTAAAAAATTAACCTTGATCATCAATCGGGAAGAAATTGGTTTCTCCCTTATGGTAATCCTTCTTAAGATATTGCTGAGGATTGAATCCAGAGAAGGCCTTAAACTCTTTAATGAAATGAGATTGATCTGCATAGCCAAATTCGTAGGCTATCTGTGACCAACTGAGCATATCTTTATTTTGAATCTGTCGTAAGATACTGTTGAATCTAAAGATCCTATGGAACGTTTTGGGTGTTAAACCAAAATACATTTTAAACTGATTGATTAAGTGTTTTTGACTATTGGGATAAGACTCAATAATAGAGTGGCCATCACTAATGGGTTTCAATTCTAATTGAGTTAGAACTTTTTTAAGCTCTTCGGGCGGCGATTTTTTTGGATCATATTGCTGCTGTAACCATGAATCTACCAGTTCAAATTTACCCAGTGTATCTGAAGCATTAAGTATATCGGATCTCAGCTGCAATATCTGATCTCCAAAGACTTCTTGAGCAGGAGTTATCTTGTTGGTGAGTTGGTCTATAGACGACTTGAAGAACGGATACGTCCCACTTGTTTTAAACTGTATAACGAGCATCTCAGAGTCCTCATGTGTTGATATAGATATATGCTCTTTGTGCATCCCAGATATCCATACATGACGGTAAGAGCCATTAGGCTCTAGGGTCTGATTATCAAAAGTGTTGCGGGTGATCCCATCAAGCTCAAATATGATAAAGAGATGTCCCGTAGGTACTACTCTCTCTATCCGATGTTCAGGAGAATATCCTTTATAGTGAAATATGGCCTGTATATGATCTGAAAAAGGCTCGGTGATTAGATGATTCTCAAATTGCAAAGTAACGATTTGTGAAGACGAAAGAACACTAAAGATATACAATCAGATGATTCTAACATGCTCTAACCAAATCTTAATGTTGCTAACGTTGAGGGTAGTCGTTGTCTACTTACAAAGATTAGGGATTTCCATAAGTTATCCCTTTTTTTATACAAGAGTTAAAGGGAACTCATTGAGTTTTCAATCATATACTTCCACGACTAACTCTATTTCTACCGATTGCCCTCTTGGCAAACTGGCCATGCCTACTGCTGCTCTTGCGTGCCTACCTCTATCACCAAAAACCGAAACCATCAAATCTGAAAACCCATTAATTACTTTTGGTTGATCCACGAATGAAGGATCACAATTAACCATCCCCAATACTTTGACGATTCTTTTTACTTTTCTTAAATCACCGAGCATTGTTTTTAAGACGGACAGCTGATTGATGGCTGTTAGCCGAGCACCTTCATAACCCTCTTCTAAAGTAACTTCACTAGGTATCTTTCCAGTAATTTCTGATCCATCGGCTCGTTTGGGTCCCTTGCCCGCCAAAAAAATAAGATTACCAGCTCTTACTCCGTTGACATAATTAGCGACAGGCTGAGGAGGACTGGGTAGCGTGATCCCTAATTCTTTCAATCTCAGTTCAGGGTTGTAACTATCTTCAACGACAGTGCGGGACGTACTACAGCTTGACAGTACTAAACCAAGTGCCATTAAGCAAAAAGGAAATGTGATATATTTATTCATGATGTCATATTTAGAAGGTAATCTTTCAAGTTTGTTATGGTGAAATTAATGATTCATCCGAACCTTGGTATAAAATCTGTTGCCTGCCATGGCGGACTGCAGAAACAGGCATTACTGTCCTACTAGCTTCTTATGGAGTCAGGCATCTAATTCTTATGATAAGACTATATATCTAAAAAGAGATTATATACAGGATCAAGATGATTATCTCCTCTTTCTGATCGGTACTTGGTTCTTTGGATTTATGGCTAATACCTATTGAAATAATAAAGATTTCTTTCTTCTGAGTTACTTTCTATAATATCAATTTGGCCATCACCATTTAAGTCTGAGGTTGTGATGTCATAAGTGTTGAATTCCTTGTCACTTAACTGAAGTCGTTTCCAAACCTTCCCGTTCTCTTGATTGATAAACACTGCATTGGGCTCGCCATAGTTGCCAATGACTATATCTTGATTGCCGTCCAAATCCAAATCCGCTATCGCAATGCTAAATGAGTTGCTCATACTTTTATCAAATTCTATGCTATTAGAAAATGTCAAGTCTTTATTGCCAAAGTAAATTGTATTAGGCCCTATTAATGTAGCGGCTATCACATCCATATGCCCATCCTTGTTTAGATCAGCGACTGCTACGGAGCGAGTGTTGTCATTGCCAGGACCATAGGGTATCTTCTTGGTAAAATCAAGATTACCTGAATTGATATAAATGAAGTTTTGTTGTTCATCTCGATTGGCCAATATCAGATCGTTGTCATTGTCGCCATCTATATCTGCCACTTCTACATCGATGGTAGAATCATCTTTAGTTCCAAATCCAATGTTGTCAGTAAAATTTCCATGTCCATCATTCAGACATATTTCATTCTCCCGTCCTCTATTAGTTATTAGTATATCTGGATCTCCATCCATATCTATATCGGCAACAACGATGTTTCTCGTTGGTGCGTATGGCTGTCCAAATCTGGTTCCCTTTGTAAAGTGGCCACCACCGTCATTTATGAATATATAATTGGGTGCCATATCATTACCTACTGCCACATCTAAATCCCCATCATTATCAAAATCGGCCAGCTCGGTAGAGTAGGTGGTTTCTTGTTCTAAATGTAGTAGCCGAGATACGGTAAATACACCTTTTCCATTATTGACAAAAACACGGTTTTGTCCAGGCCAATGTCTACCATTGGCGGCGATCACATCCATGTCTCCATCATTGTCGATATCTCCGATGCCAATAGAGGCAGTTCTTTCTTTATAAGTTCCAAAAATCAACCTTCCGCTCGTATAGAATTCAGGTGTCTGACTATATGACTGCAAGCAAAACAGAGAAGCAATCAAGATTGTTATACATTTCATTCTGCACTTGTATTTAGTTGTACGTCTTTTAGTTTGGATTAGGACAAGGCCCTTTAGACGTATCAAGTTATAAAGCAAACCTAAATTTTCACCTTGTGCGCTCAACCAATATTACAATATTTAAGGTGAGTTCGAATTCTTAAGTGCTTAATATTTATCTAATCCAATGCTGATTGATCTTTTCATTATCTTTCGTTTATAACTAAAGTCTCTTATGAAGTCTCTACTTGCTTCCATTATCTTTTTGTTACCATGGATTGTCATAGGACAAAAAGAATATACTTTTGATATTGATGGTTTGGATCAATCTGTTGAGATAATCATCGACCATTGGGGAGTACCTCATATCTATGCGCAGAATGAAGAAGATCTGTTTTTTGCTCAGGGTTTTCATGCTGCCAAAGACAGATTGTTTCAATTTGAAGTCTGGCGGCGACAGGCGACAGGTACGGTAGCTGAGATATTGGGACCTGATGAACTTAAACGTGATATAGGAACTCGATTGTTCAAATTTAGGGGAGATATCGATAAGGAGATGGCACATTATCATCCCAAAGGGCAGATGATCATAAGCTCCTTTGTCCGTGGGGTCAATGCTTATATTGCTCTCGTCAAAGATAATCCCACCATGTTACCGATAGAGTTTGAACTATTGGGTATCATGCCTCAATCATGGACTCCAGAGGTGGTGATCTCAAGACATCAGGGACTATTGGGCAATATTCAGACAGAACTTGGCACAGCACGCATGGTTGATTTAATAGGAGAGGATCAAGTTAAAGAAATCCTATGGTTCCATCCCAATGATCCAGATCTTACCATTGATCCTAAGATCGATCCTAAGTTATTGCATGATGACATATTGGAGCTCTATAATGCCTATCGTAGACCTGTCATTTTTGAACCAAAAGATATAGCTGCAGCTTATAGAGTCGGGTCATCTGACTTAGGAGCTGTTATAGATGAGCCTCAATCTACAATAGAGTTATCTGCCCTCACTGATCTATATACTATAGGAAGTAATAATTGGATCGTCAATGGTGATCATACCCAGAGCGGTTATCCCATGATGGCTAATGACCCACATCGTACTCAGGCCGCTCCCTCATTGAGATATATGAGCCATCTGGTGGCTCCAGGTTGGAATGTAATCGGGGGTGGGGAACCCGAAATACCAGGTATATCGATAGGTCATAATGAATATGGTGCTTGGGGGCTGACAGTATATCGAACGGATGCAGAAGATCTATATGTCTATGAGATCAATCCAGACAATCATCACCAATATCAGTATAATGGAGAATGGGCTGATATGTCTTTGATTAAAGAGCGAATACCTGTCAAAGGTAACGCTGACCATGAGGTGAATCTTTATTTTACTAGACATGGCCCGGTTACACTGATTGATTCTGTTAATCATGTGGCCTATGCCGTAAGATGTGGTTGGTTAGAAAATGGAGGTTCTCCATATCTGGCGAGTCTAAGGATGAATCAAGCACGCAATTTTGATGAATTTAGAGAGGCCTGTAATTACTCTCATATACCTGGTGAAAACATGATCTGGGCTGATAAGTCAGGACATATTGGTTGGCAGGCAGTGGGGATAACTCCTGTCAGGTCATGGAGTGGCATGGTGCCTGTACCTGGAGATGGCAGCCATGAGTGGCAAGGCTATAGAGAGATAAAGCAACGACCTAATATTTCAGACCCGCCATCAGGTATCTTTGGTACGAGCAATGAACATGTCACTCCAGACAACTATCCACTGATGGATGAAGTAGATTATCTGTGGAGTGACCCTTATCGTGGTGATAGAGTGATGGAGGTACTACGATCTGGTCGACAACATACAGTGCAAGATATGGCACAGTTGCAGACTGATTACTTATCCATACCGGCAAGAGAACTGTTGCCAATGATAGCCTATATGAGTTGGGAAGATAGCTTAGTTATGATCGCATCAAATAAATTAAAATCCTGGGATTATATTTTAGCACCAGAGTCTATAGAGGCTGGGATCTATGTTGCTTTTGAAGATGAGCTCAAGAATCAAGTGAATCAGCTGATGATTCCTCAAGAGGCAAGAGGCAAAATGGAAATGCAACTGAAGAGAATAATCGATAATCTCTTGTTTCCTGATGAGCGCTTTGGGCCAGACCCGATCGCAGGGAGAGATGCCATTCTGCATAAGTCATTTGATATCGCAATAGGACAATTGAAACAACGGTATGGTGATAAGATGTCCTCATGGACTTATGGAGGAGCACACTACAAGTATATCACTCTCCAGCATCCTATGAGCAGAGCTGTGACGCCGGACATACGAGCTAAATTGGAGGTCGGCCCCGCTCCTCGTGGAGGCAATGCATATACCGTCAATATGACCAGTTCATCTATGAATCAAAGAAGTGGCGGATCTTTTAAGATTATATGTGATACTGGCAATTGGGATCATACATTGGCAACCAATACACCAGGCCAAAATGGCAATCCAGACCATCCTCATTATCGCAATCTCTTTGAGTTGTGGGCTCGAGACCAATATTTTCCACTTTTTTATTCAAAAGAAAAGATAAAACAAGTCGTTAGTGAGGTGTGGAGCTTAAAATAGAGGACTTCATTACACTATTAATCATTATCAATGAGTTGTAACCATATGACAATTAAAACCAAGGTCGCAGGCCTCTATCTTCTATTCTTACTGCTTTGTATTTTTTCATGTACTGATGATTCTGGGGATACTATAGACCCTACCGTCGTATTTGAGCAGGTCGATGTAAGCTATGGCTCCGACCCTTTGCAGACCTATGACGTCTACTTGCCAGCTAATCGTACAGAGTCCGCTACACATGTGATCGTACTCATCCATGGAGGAGCATGGGTGAGCGGAGATAAGGATGATGTAGCAGGGATAGTGGACTTGCTTAAGATTGTTATGCCTGAGTATGCCATCGTTAATATGAATTATAGATTGACCATCGCTGAGAATAACCCTTTTAGGGATCAGCTGGCAGATGTTGAGAATGTACTTATAGACTTGGATATAAAAAGTAGTGGCTATAATATCAGTGATAGTTATGCCTTAGTAGGTGTCAGTGCTGGCGGCCATATGGCGCTACAACATAGCTATACCAAAAATGATAACAATAAAATTAAGGCCGTAGGTAATATTGTCGGCCCGACATACTTTTTAGATCCTGCGTATACTATGGCAACAGATCCGTTTCTCGCTATATTGGCCAATGAGATCGTCTCGACAACGGGAGTGCCATATACTGATATTGCATTTTATGAAGCCATAAGCCCTTTTAATGCGGTAACCCCTCAGTCTGTGCCAACGATACAGTTTCATGGGACTGAGGATCCTCTCGTGCCCGATACACAAGGTCCATTGCTCAAGGCGGCACTGGATGAAAACAATGTTCCTAATGAGTTAATTATTTATGAAGGTGAGGGACACGGATGGACCGATGAAGATAATTGGAGTGATACAGGCA
>CAZJHC010000195.1:0-7065 GCA_964545645.1 uncultured Saprospiraceae bacterium | reverse complement strand
TCATAATTTTATCTACTCTATGGTCACCCCTAAGACCAACTCCAACAACCTCAAACTCCAAGCCAATACAGAGAGGACCTATCGCTTGTTTTTGGATCGAGTATCTGCTGGCAGAGGAATCACACAAGATAGTGTCAACACTATAGGTCAAGGTAGAGTCTGGAGCGGTATGGATGGCATAGACGTGGGTTTGGTAGACACCTTAGGAGACCTATCATCTGCTATTAACATAGCCGCAGAATTAGCTGAGATCTCAGACTATAAGATCTTGCAATACCCGATCATTGAAAGAAGCATCTACGAAGAGCTACTCTCATCGATTATGCAAGAGGGAACTGTGAAGAGCTTAATCGGAATGCCAGACGAAGAGGTATTTTATAGAGAATTTCAAAAGTATATGGCTCCAATTATAGACGCTATAGAAACCCCTCAAGCAAGGCTACCATTCAGCTTAACAGAATAATGATTGTATTCTTTAAACAAAAATAGTCCTTGAGTATTTATATCACTGTTTAAACATCGTTTACATCATTATTTAATACAATAACAATGAAAATATTTATCACTCTTCTAATTACTACTGTTTTTTCGCTTCAATTATTTGCCCTAACGGGAGATAAGGACACCAAGCAAATTGATGCTTCTAAAAGTGTCGTTAACTGGGAAGGAAAGAAAATAACAGGCGCTCATAGCGGTACAATATCTGTTTCTGAGGGATCTTTAGTATTTGAAGACAACAAGCTTATAGATGGAAATATTACTATTGATATGTCTACAATGGCTGTAACTGATCTAACAGGAAATATGGGCAAAAAGCTCTTGGGGCACTTGCAATCAGACGACTTTTTTGGCATAAGCAATTTCCCTACTGCTACTCTTGATATGACAGACGTTCAAAGTTCCAAAACTGGATATGTCATCACAGGGGATCTCACCATTAAGGGTATCACTTCGCCAGTGACATTCGAAGCCATGATGACAGATACTGGTGCTAAGGCAACACTCGTGGTCGATAGAACAAATTATAACATTAGATATGGCTCAGGTAAGTTTTTTGATAATTTAGGAGACAAAACAATCTATGATGATTTTACTTTGGATATCTCCTTAGTATTCTAATATAACAACAATAAATCGATGACGATCAGTCTAATGCTCGGGCTGGTCGTCATTATTAGCTCTCAGATACGGCTTAATGATCAATCTGAGAGACTGGTCATAGGTAACATAATTCCATAACCAGTTGAGCATTACTACTACCCTATTGCGAGCTCCAATTAAGGCTCTTATATGAACAAAGAGCCATACCAGCCAAGCAAAGAAACCAGAAAATTTCACCTTAGGCAGTTCTACTACGGCTTTATTACGACCTATAGTTGCCATAGTACCTAAGTCGTTATACTTAAACCCTGGCAATTGCCCTTTCTTAAAATATTTGAACAAATACTTAGCTTGTTGAATAGCGACTTGCGCTACCTGTGGATGACCATGATCATAGGTGTTTTCTTCTAGATAAGCCAGATCTCCAATAGCATAAATATTACTGTACCCTTGAACCTGCATATGCTCATTAACCAGCAATCTATTTCCTCGGCCTCGAGAGTTCTCAGATATCCCATCTAATACAGGACACGTAACGCCCGCCGCCCATATGACTTTCTTAGTTTGAATCTTATGGCCATCGTTGGTATATACATAGAGTTCATCTACATCCTTGACTCTACATCCTAACTTTATTTGTACTCCTAGTCGCTCTAACTCATCTTTTGCCTTTTGAGAGGCATACTCGCCCATTCCTGGTAGTAACCTCTCAGCTCCTTGTATTAGATATATGTCTACCTCACTGGCATCAAGTTCTGGGTAGTCTTTAGGTAGTATAAATCGCTTCATCTCTGCGAGAGCCCCGGCCATCTCTACACCTGTTGGCCCTCCTCCAACTACAACGATATCAAGCTTAGTCTGACGCTCGTCATAATCACGGGTAATGAGGGCCGCCTCTAAGTCGGATAGTATCTCATTGCGAATGAACAAAGCCTGGGAGACGGACTTTAGCGGATACGTAAATTTTTTAAAATTCTGATTGCCAAAAAAATTAGATATCGTCCCATATGCCAATACCAATATATCATAGTTCACATACCCCAAGGGGGTCAGGAGTTGTTTCTTATCCGCATCAACACCGTTTACTTCAGTGACCCTTATGATGACGTTGGATCTCTTTTGAAAGGCCTTTCTCAATGGAAATGAGATAGACGAAGGCTCTAATCCGGACATGGCGACTTGATAATATAGTGGCTGAAACTGATGAAAGTTATTTTTATCAATCAGCACCACTTGATAATCGAGCTTACACATTCTCTTAGCTAAGGTTAATCCTCCAAACCCTGCCCCTACTATGACTATTCTTTTTTTATCAGACTCAGGAATATTAATCGGCATGACAACTTTTGTATCGGTGTGACATTAAGAATAATAAGATCACATAAATGTAATTTTTAGTCATGGAAGGAATGCAACTTATGCCTTTATTCCCTCTGGAATTAATTGTTTTTCCAGGTCAAAAACTGAACCTACACATCTTTGAATCACGCTATAGGCAACTCATAGGTGATAGTCATAAGGAAGGGTTTACTTTTGGCATCCCTTTTTACAAAGAGAATAGCCCCTTACGTATAGGTACGGAGGTAAGATTGGTCAAAATTGCGATGACCTATCCCGATGGCAGAATGGATATAGTCACCGAAGGTGTAAGACCGATAGAAATCAATAGGTTTCTTAAAAAACATCCACAAAAGCAATATCCAGGAGGATATATCACCCCGCTCTATTGGGATAATGATGGATATCCAGAAAGATATGCCGTCTTGAAAGAGCGTATTCTTGAGTTATATAAATTCATGAATATCAATGATGTACCTAAGGTATTTTCTGACTTTTTTACGACCTTTCAGATAGCAGAGAAAGTAGGTTTTAATATCAATCAAGAATTAGAGTTTCTTCAAATCCCAGGAGAAGTAGATAGACAAGAGTATATGCTCGATCATCTTAACCAAATGATTCCTAAAATCAAAGAAATGGAAGAAATGCGTAAAAAAATACAGATGAATGGCCATTTTAGAAATATAATCCCACCAAAAGTCTAATTTCATCGCATTAAATTCTATACTATGCTCTTACGTCTTGCGCTTACCGTTTTGCTTCCTGTGCTCTTTTTTGTTACCTGCAAGCAAAATACACCTACACACGCTATATCCCTTGAGGATAAGATTATCAAAAAGGCTATTGCTCAAAAGGCAGGTATCGCAAGTGCCCATCCCTTAGCCTCACAGATAGGCCTGGAGATTTTAAAAAATGGTGGCAATGCCATAGATGCTGCTATAGCTACCCAGTTTGCCTTGGCTGTGTGTTACCCTGTCGCTGGCAATATAGGCGGTGGAGGTTTCATGGTGATAAGAATGGCCGACGGCACTGCCGATGCTTTAGATTTCAGAGAGATGGCACCATCTGCTGCCCACAAAGATCTCTATCTTGATAGTGATGGAAATGTAATTAAAGGCCTGAGTACCTACGGGCATATGGCCTCAGGAGTACCAGGTAGTGTTGCAGGTATGATTGCTGCCTTTGATAAATACAGTAAGCTCAAAGATTGGTCAGCTCTTCTACAACCATCTATACAGTTGGCAGCTGAGGGAGTAGAACTGACTACTCGAGAAGCAAGGATGCTCAATAACTATAAAGAAAGATTTGTCAAGGCCAATACTCGGCCGATTAGATTTACTCAAGCCACAGATTGGCAGCAAGGTGATATCCTAAAGCAGCCAGAATTAGCCAAGGTGTTAACTGCTGTGAGTCAAGAGGGGTTTGATGGATTCTATGATGGATGGGTCGCTGATAGTATCGTTGCAGAGATGGAGCGTGGTGAGGGTATTATATCACATGAAGACCTAAGCAACTATAAGGCTAAGTGGCGCAAACCGCTTATCGGTGACTATAAGAATCACACAATTATATCTATGCCTCCTCCATCTAGTGGAGGTATAGCACTGCAGCAGTTACTAGGTAGTATCGAACCCTACGATATCGGGAGCTATGGGTTTCATACTCCAGAGGCAGTGCATCTCATGATAGAAGCTGAGCGCAGAGTATATGCTGACCGTGCCACACATCTTGGTGATAGTGATTATTATGATGTTCCTCTCCAAGGCTTGATTCAAGATGTTTATAATCAAGATCGCATGTCATCCTTTGATCCTAACGCCGCATCAGTGAGCGATGACATCAAAGCAGGTACTCCTGCACCTAATGAGAGTGAAGAAACGACACACTTTTCCATTGTTGATGAATATGGTAATGCGGTATCCGTAACTACTACCATCAATACAGGTTATGGTTCTAAGGTAGTCGTAGGCGGTGCTGGATTTTTCCTCAATAATGAAATGGATGACTTCAGTGCTAAGCCGGGTGTGCCTAATTTCTTTGGACTTATAGGCAATGAAGCCAACAGCATACAGCCTGGCAAAAGAATGCTAAGTTCCATGACTCCAACCATAGTAGCAGACAACAATGATGAGTTGATGATAGTGGTAGGAACTCCAGGAGGATCGACCATCATCACGTCAGTATTTCAGACTATTGTCAACATTATCGACTTTGGTATGGACGCTACGGATGCGACACAATCTTGTCGTTTTCATCATCAATGGCTGCCAGATATGACTTTTTATGAACCGGATTGCTTTGCTACCCCACTGATGGACACATTGACTGCTATGGGGCATAAACTACAATCTCGTGCAGAACTCACTGGTGGCAATGGCCTTATTGGCAAGATTGAGACCATCCTTGTTAGAGATGATGGCACCTTGGAGGTGGCAGCAGATCGTCGAGCGGACGATACCGCCCTGGGCTATTAAATAATTAAAAATCATACAATATGGCACGCAATATCATAGCAATAATTGTCGGCATTGCCGCCGCCGGAGTGGCCGTCTACTTTGTCGAAAGCATAAATTATAGCCTCTTCCCACTGCCTCAAGATCTGGATGCAAACAACATGGATGAGATGAAGGCCTATGTAGAGGAGCTCCCTGTACTTGCCTTCGCCTTTGTACTATTGGCACATTTTTTTGGCCCATTGGTCGGCGGATTGACCAGTGCCAAGATAGCTGCCAGTCATCAGATGAAAGTAGCCTTATTTGTCGGTAGTTTTGTTCTATTGATGGGGCTGATAAATCTTGTTATGATTCCGCACCCCATCTGGTTTATGGTGTTAGATCTTTTTATGTATTTACCAGGAGCCTTTTTAGGTTACAGGCTCTACGAACGATATTGGCCCAATGTGGCTTGATACAAAGCAAATGACCAACTTCTAACTTCTTATCGGGCAAAATATAAGATCCTCTGTATCACATCCCGCATTAGTTCTCCAGGATCGTTCTGACGATTACCTACTCCTTTGCTTTTTAGATCTATATCAGCTATATATGCTAAGATCTCTCTTAAGGATATAGGTGAGTAATGTTGGCAGGCGGCTATATATTCTCTCACCGTGAACTTAGGAATCTTAAGAGTCTGAGCAATTTTATCCTCACTGCGGGCATTCATCTGTGATAGAATCAAGATGCGTTGAAAATGGTTAAAAAGATTGGGCAATAACATCTGGATAGGATTCCTCTTAATGTTGCTGACCAAATTATCGGTGATAAAAAAAGCCTTAGGTCGATCAACATGACTCAATGCTTTAATCAATTCGAATACATTATAATCCTTACTAATACCGACATAGCGCTCGACATCCTTGGCATCGATCATTTTATCAGCTGCTATGTTTAGCTCTATTTTTTCTATTTCATTGACCAACTTCTTAAGATCAGTCCCCAAGTATTCGCATAGCATTTGATTAGCCTGATTATCTATTTTTCTACCCTTCGATCTCATATACCCATTGAGCCAACCATTTAACTTATAATCTTTGATTGGTTCTGATAAAAAATAGACAATATGAGGGCTCTTTTTAGCCGTGCTCATCCATGACATACGACCATCTAATTTTTTATTCATATGTGCAATCACCAGCACAGTATGATTGACAGGACTGCTCATATAACTGTCGAGCAGCTTAAGGTCTTTAAGATCTTGGGCCTCTTTGATAATGACCACCCGTCGATCACTCATCATAGGAAACTGTCGAGCCTCATCATAGATTTGTTTTATCTCGATATCACGACCATAGGTAACCACTTGATTGAATGCTTTTTCACCTTCAGTTAGTATATTCTTCTCAATCCAATGGACGATTAGGTCGATATAATATGATTCTAATCCATGGAGTATATATACTGGCTTTATAGTTCCTTCATTTAGTTCCTTCAGTATATGATTGGCATCACTATATATCATATATCCATCATGCTTAGTACACTCTTAATCATTGCGTAAGATGCTAATAAAAATAGATTTTATAAACATGATAGCTTTTTATAATATTTGTTACATTTACATCACCCTAAATAAGGCGTATGGATGGGAGGCTCTTGATGTATTCAAGGCCTTTTTTTTTGTTCTGCCATTTCCTCTTTCATGATTTCTTATGACCTTAGCCTTATGATCAAGACTATATGTGTATTGCTCTGGTGCTCTGTCGCAATTACCTGCTACGCCCAAGAATATGTTTCATGGGATGAGCTTGCAGATGTAACGTGGACAGAACAATACGACAGTACCATCACAATGTCGATCAGCCGAGCTGACTTTGGGCCTTTGGCTATTAAGTATGATCAAAAAGAAGTCTATATCACAGGTTATGTCATACCATTGGATGCTCTCGGGCTATCTTTTGCTCTATCACGCAATAGCTATGCTGCTTGTTTCTTCTGTGGACAAGCAGGCCCGGAGACCGTCATGGATTTATATGTTGCTCCTGGACATATCCCCAAGAATAAATACAATAACTCTCCACTCAATTTTAAAGGGACTCTGATACTCAAGCAGGTCAACCCAACAGGATTTAATTATGCCTTAGAAAACGCTACCCTCATCCACTAAGGCACTCGACAAATGTTAATA
>CAZJHC010000194.1:0-7091 GCA_964545645.1 uncultured Saprospiraceae bacterium | reverse complement strand
CTTGATCCAAAAAATCCATTTCTATAAAATCAACCTCAACTTTTTGTTTTTTCTTATTTAGCATGGCCACATTTAGGGCATCAACACTCTTATCAATGGCATGACACCGCCAGTTGCGTCTCTTACTTTGTATGGTTATAGGGATGCATCCTGATCCTGTACCTATATCTAGTACATCAACCACCTTTCCATGGTCTTTCACATCCGACAAAAACCAAAAAACCAATTCCTCAGTCTCAGGTCTTGGTATCAATACATGCTTATTTACGATGAATTCATACCCATAGAAATTGGTGTTGCCTGTGATATACTGTACAGGCTCCATTTTGAGCAATCTGGGGATAATGTTTGTATTAAGTGTTTCAAGATCCGCATGTGACATTAAGTCAACACTACCGATAGACAGCCTTAATACGTCTTCAAACAATATCTTAACAATACTGGCCGACTCTCTTGAATCATACAAGTGCTGTATGGCCAAAAGAGTATTTTCATAGGACTGAGCTACAGTGATCATTATCGGACAAATGGAAAGTTGAAGTAATTAATAGGATCTAATCTAAAGGATCTATTGATAGCGGCCTTCTTTAATTTATGTCTAATCACATTCTTGCCTTCGGTTTCAGTACTATTAGGCACAATATATCCATAACACTCTGCAATGTCCTTAATAGTCAATAATGATGGCCGCTGACCATAAACATGAAATTTCGGGTCAATTTTTAGATGTTGGATCGCCATCAATATCAGTCTTTGCTGCACAATGGGCAATGTTTTAAATCTCGATTCTTCAGATCTTTGAGGAAGCCTGTTTTCATAATACCTCCATCCTTTTATTTTGACATCCTCTCCTGTTAGATTCCAATCGATTTGATCTATGCTCAATCCAGCAGTGTCTACTAGTTGAGCCACAATACTCTTATAATCCAATATTAGTGCTTCATACTTGACCAGTGTCCAATTAGACAATGTTGATTGCATGGCGAATGACGAATTCAACAAATAAACGCAACTCGCATAAACGGCATCAAAGCCACGATGAACCATAGAAGCAATTGCCTCAAGAGGATCTCTTATAGTGGTTATAAAATGCACTCCCTCCAACACTTGACTCAATAGGCTCATTGTCAACGCATTAGCTGGCGTTTTTTCCACCCATACATCCACATCATTCTTTGTAAGAATATGTCCTTTTAGTAATGCTATAAACCGTGGATAAGTATGCTCAATTTCTATCATCTCTGACAAGAATTGATTAGACGTCTGCCAGGTATCACTTGGTATAGTAAGGCCATTCTCACGATGCCATCCATGAGATTTGAGCGAATTGAGTTTATTCCAATAAAGCATTCTCTTTTTGTAGCGAGTCCAATCCATAATCAGTTGTGGTCGAGCAAACAAAGAACTCTCTTGACTTATCAGCACCCGAGGATGGCGACCTAACAATTGATTAAGCAAAGAACTCCCAGTGCTACTGGCACCGCCTATGATCATTATCATTGTAGCCCATATTTAGCTCTGACATTAGCTGATCGCAAGTCATCTAGGGTATTGATACTTCTAACCTCAGTGTCACAATAAACACAGTGAATAGAATAATTGTTATCTAACCATCGCATTTGCTCCAAAGAACGATTTTTCTCGTTAGCAGATGGAGAAAGTTTAGCGATGCTTTGAAGGCAGCTATTGCGATAGGCATATACGCCATGGTGAGCATAAACATTATCACCATCTTGCATCTCACGAGTGAAATCCTTGGCGTTTCCTCTTTCATCTATACTGGCCTTAACGGTAGACCTATCTTCAGCATCTTTAGGGCCAATTGGCCCTATTAAAGTTGCGAGCTGACAAGACCTATTGTGCTCCATATGGCTTATTAATCGTTGTAGGTCTTCAATGTCCACATAAAGTTCATCAGCTTGAACATTAAGAATGAGTTGATCAGCCAACAAATCTTTGGACGCCAAGGCGCATCTCTCGGTTCCATTAAGACATGGTGCAAACGAACGTAATATCTCGATAGTGTCATTCTCCCTTGCTATCTTTTCAACTTCATCAGAGTCGGTTACCACCATCACCCTACATGTATCGGCCAGAGGTAGCAGTTGATCGATAACATGTAGTATGATCGGTTCATGATTCACTTTTTGCAAGAGCTTGTATGGCAATCTCTTAGAATCAAGCCTGGCTGGCACCATAATAATAGGTTTCATAGGAATCTCATGATAAAATAATATATATCAGCCTTGTACATATTACTATTTATAATAATATATTTACAATGAAATTAGCCCTTTGATCATATGAAGTATTTATTATTCTTAATTTTTCTAGTACCATTCCTTAAAATTGAAGCTCAAAATCGTAATAATATCATAGAATATGATGAAGAAAAAGGATTAATAATAGAGCATATAATGTTACCTGGTCAAACAATCTATGGCATCACCACACACTATGGTTATAAGTTGGATCACACCATAGAACTTAATCCAATGAGGGATCTAAACCTTATGCAGCCTGGTGATAAAAGCTACTTTGGAATAAGGCCTGAGCTAATCGAGAAAACTGCTCTTACTCCCAGACATAGCCCATTAACCTATATCGTCAAGTCTAAAGAAACACTTTATGCTATCGCAAGAACATATGTCGATAAGGATGTAAGACAGATTATGGAGCTCAACAATATGAGCTCATATCAGATTCACCCTGGAGATACTCTTCTTATGGGTTACATAGAACGACCTTTTTATTTAGAAAACGATAAAATCCTGTCGCCTTTATCACAAGTAGCTATAACAACCAACGACAATATTGACACGACAGTAATCATACCACAAACTGCAATGCCAAGTAAAATAAACATTGAAAGAGGACTCGCTTATTGGCATGTTATAGACAATTCATACTCTGATTATGTAGTAATGCATAAGGAGGCTCCTATAAATAGTGAGATTAAAATCTATAATCCAATGATGGACAGGTCGATTGATGCCGTAGTCGTAGGGAGCATCCCAGAAAAATCATATCCAGATAACATAAGAGTTGTAATTTCGCCAGCTGTTGCCAATGCCTTAGGAGCACTGGACAAACGCTTCATTGTTGAAATGACCTATTAAATATGGATATCAAAGAAAACATCTTAGAAACAATTGGTAATACTCCGTTGATTCGTCTTAATAAAATAGTAGCTGACGTCGATGCTACTGTACTCGCTAAGGTAGAAACCTTCAATCCAGGACACTCGATAAAGGATCGTATGGCTGTAAAGATGGTCGAGGAAGCAGAAAAAGCAGGACGCATCCTACCTGGAGGCACCATTATAGAGTGCACATCGGGCAATACAGGCATGGGCATCGCACTAGCAGCCGCCGTCAAGGGATACAAATGCATATTCACCACAAGTGATAAGCAATCCAAAGAAAAAATAGATCTACTCAAAGCGGTGGGTGCAGAAGTAATCGTCTGCCCTACTGACGTGCGACCTGAAGATCCACGATCATATTACTCAGTAGCCGAAAGACTGAGCAACGAGATCCCTAATAGTGTCTGGCTCAATCAATATGATAACTTAGCCAACCGACAAGCCCATTATGAATCTACTGGACCAGAAATATGGCAACAGACGAATGGTAAAATCACCCATCTGGTCGTAGGTGTTGGTACCGGAGGAACCATCTCAGGAACAGCCAAGTACCTTAAGGAGCAAAATCCTGATATTAAGATTTGGGGCATCGATACCTATGGATCCGTATTCAAGAAGTACCACGAGACAGGTGAATTTGATGAAAAAGAGATCTATCCTTATATCACAGAAGGCATCGGTGAAGACATACTCCCCAAGAATGTAGACTTTGACTTAATAGATCACTTTGAAAAAGTCACAGATAAGGACGGCGCTATCTATGCAAGACGATTGGCCAGAGAAGAAGGCATGCTGTTAGGCTACTCATGCGGCTCAGCGATGGCAGGTATGATGCAGCTCACTCATCACTTATCCAAAGACGATGTGGTAGTCATTATCTTTCATGATCATGGTAGCCGTTATGTTGGCAAAATTTATAATGATGACTGGATGATACAAAGAGGATTCTTAGATACTGAAATCAGGGTTAAAGATCTCCTCGCCAAGAAGAAAAGTAATACATTCTTATCTCTGGATAGGAATGCGACCTTAAAGGAAGCCTTGACTATCATGAAAAATGAAGATGTTTCTCAACTTCCAATTACAGATAACCAACAAATCGTTGGATCTATCACCCAAAACAAAGTACTTAATCAGATTTTAGAGAATCCATTGAAAAACTCTGATTTAGCTATAGAAACCATCATGGGAGCATCCTTTCCAGAGGTTTCTCTTGATACCCCACTTAAGGATTTAAACAAATATATTACCAAAGAAGTACCAGCGGTTATTACTACTGATGCTGCCAGCCAACATCAAATCATCACGCAGTACGATATAGTTCAAGCCCTATAATTTCCATCATGGATAAGCTTTGGTTGATCTTAAAGAGTACCCTATGGATACTCTTAGAGTTATTAGTTTTCATTGCTATCATGGGTGCTATTACGGCACTTTTGAGCTACTTAGCTCTCAACCTTAGTGACACTAGTGACTATGGCAATACCGAAGGATCTCTTGATCCTTATAGTATGCTTTTGGTTGAGTATATCCCACTATTGATTGGGTCAATGATCAGTCTTTATTTGACTCATAAGCTAATATTTAACAGGTCATTTGATACAACGGGATTTGTTAGGAACAATTTGCTCTTATCATCTGGCAAGACAGGGTTGATGGCACTGAGCATCTTATTGTCCGGTTTTGTCTTGCTCTATCTTGTTAACTATCTTGATATAGTTGAGATTGAATTCACTCCCCTGCTGTTTTTCGGATTTCTTCTTCTATTCATTATTCAGAGTTCGTTTGAAGAGATTGTTTCTCGCAGTTTTATGATACCGAGTATTACACAGAGGGCCAACGTTTGGGTGGCTTTGCTTATTAGTTCATCTCTATTCGCCATGTTACATCTTACCAACCCTAACATATCGATATTGAGCACAGTCAATATCTTCTTGGCAGGATTGGTCATGGGTTTAATTTTCCTATACTATAAAAGTATATGGCCAGCCATCTCATTTCATGCTACATGGAATTTTTTTCAGGGATCTTTTTTTGGTTTTGAGGTAAGCGGCTTTGATGTTTACAGTCTCATTGATTCTAAAGAAGTAGGGCCCGACTGGATTACTGGAGGTCCTTTTGGTTTTGAAGGGTCAGTAATAGCCTCAATACTCCTTGCCGCATATAGTCTCTACTTATATAACCAGTGGATATCAGTTAGTCCAAAATCAAAAGTCACTAGCTCTTTAGACGGTATATGACCTATCTTCTTGCCAAATTGACAGTAACCTTATAGTAATTTGCTATTTTGATCTTTGATTAAACTGATGGCGGTGGAACCTGATAAGTCCAAAAAGAATTTTTTTTCAGAATGGCTCGAAAAATTACAGCAAGAAAGCTGGCAATTAGAGCTACTTATTTCTGGACTTGCATTATTTGGAATATGGGAAGCGCAGAATGTCATTGCCCTTTATGATTACTATGTAGATATCCATGCCACTTCCGAGATAAGAAGTGCTCTAAATGTGTTCAGTATACTTTTTTGGTCTAGCTGGACTATATTCTTGATCAACCTTTTGATTCATATAATATTGAGGGGTTTCTGGATAGGAGCAATAGGCTTACGATATGTATCAGGTGATATTGATTTCGACGAACTAAACTACTCTGATAGATTTAAGAACTACTATAAGAAGCGCATAGGAAGTTTTGATGAATACATAGAACGGATAGAGCGACTGAGCAGTGTGATTTTTTCATTCACTTTTTTGCTCTTCTTCATGCTTCTTTCCTTCATTGTCTTCAATCTTGTGTTTGTTTTCATCATGGCGCTCATCATTAAGCTAATCGATGGGTCGGAGGCTTATAATGCGGCTTTAGGCATCTTTGGATTGGCGTATTATGGATTGGGACTCATTGTACTAGTGGATTTCTTTTCATTAGGAGCGTTTAAAAAAATCAAGGATAGGACTATATCGGGTATCTATTTAAGTTTATATCGCTTTTATTCCACTATTTCCTTATCCTTTATTTATAGACCCTTACTGCTCAACTTTATTGATGATAAGTATACTCGTAAGTTATTTTTCTTAGCAATACCCTATGGATTGGCATTACTAGGGATGAGTGGTTTCTTCATAGAACGCTATACTTTTTTCCCATCTTTTAGCAACAACGCTGATTATCTCACTAGAATTAATGAACAATCTATTAACTATCATTTTTATGATGACGAAAGGGCTGATTTTCATAATTCTATGCGCAGAGATGGAGACAGAATCAAAAAGAGTAAAATATATTATATCTCATTGGACTCTTATGAACAATCTCGATCCGAAATGACCCTCTTTTTAGAATATAAAGATGAAGATGAAAAAGTCTTAAATGACAAGTATCCTGATCTCAGTCCTTATCGCAAAAAAGGGATAAGACATAAGATGTTTGGATCTAATAAAGAAAAATCAAAGGATGTCTATTTTGATTCATTAGAAACAGTAGAGTTAAGGATAGCAAGGTCGATTTTAAAGAAAGGTATTACTCCTACTGATGTAGACTCGGCCATTATCAATAAATTGGCTCAGTATACTGAGGAAGAATATGAAACTGCTCGAGAAGAGATAAGATCAAAGTACAATGACCAAAGGTATAATTACCAAGAGGAGAGATTGTTACTGATCAAAGAAGGACTTAAAGGACTGTATCAAATCGATATAGATGATACATCTGTTGATGGTATGATGGAATGTGAATTTTACATTCACCCAAATCTCAAAGAAAGAGGATTGTTATGTTATTTGAATATTGATTCACTGACCTATGGCAAGCATATCATTCATGTTGCAAAAGAAAATCATAACGGAAGTCGAGATTTAAAAATACCTTTTAGAAAAATTAAAAATTAGTATGAAAAATGCCTTTAAGCTTGGGGCTATTTTAGCTCTTCTTAGTACGATAGCCACACTTATAG
>CAZJHC010000193.1:0-7118 GCA_964545645.1 uncultured Saprospiraceae bacterium | reverse complement strand
GTACAGTTCTATAGCCATAGTAGGTCATCCATATATGGGTGTAGGAAGAAATCTTTTTTACAAAAAAGAACTCTTTACCAAAAGTGGGGGATATAATAGTCATCAACAGATAGCGAGCGGCGATGATGACTTGTTTATAAGCCATATAGCTTCCTCCGCCAAAGTATCCGTTAACCTCGACGATTATACCTACTCTGTACCTAAACGAACATGGAGCTCCTTGATCCAACAAAAACGCCGTCACCTGACCACCTCAACAAGTTATCCATTAAAACATAAAATTATCTTGTCAACCATTTTCCTATCCCAATGGGCGTTTTATTCTATTAGCATCTACTTCTGTCTGATCAACTCGCATGTTTTTCTGGTAGTTTTTGCTATTATATTGCGAGCTTTGGTCATCCTAATAGTATCGTACCATAAGATGAGCTTGTTCTCTGAAAAAAGGCTCTGGTATTGGGTTCCAATTCTTGATTTTATGCTGATGAACTATTATGTATTGATGGGTGTCATGATGTTAATTAAAAACCGACGATGGTAGAAATTATCCACAAGTACTTTCCAGATATCACGGATAAACAAGCACAACAGTTTGATCAACTCTTGCCACTCTACAAAGAGTGGAATGAAAAGATCAATGTGATCTCTAGAAAAGATATAGATAATCTATATGAGCGCCATGTCCTACACTCTCTGTCCATCGCTAAGTGGACAAGCTTCAGGGATAAGAGTAAAATAATGGATATAGGTTGTGGCGGAGGTTTTCCAAGCATACCATTGGCGATTCTTTATCCAGAAGTATCTTTTCATTGTGTGGATAGCGTGAATAAAAAACTCACTGTAATCAATGCTGTCTCTGAAAAAATCGGTTTGGAGAATATCAAAACCACTCATAGCAGGGCTGAAAACATCAATAGTCAGTATGATTTTGTCATTAATAGAGCTGTGGCACCATTTACAAAACTACTGAGCTGGACACGCAAAAATATCCGCAGCAATCAGAAGAATGCCATCCCAAATGGGATGATCTCCCTTAAAGGTGGGGATCTAAGTAAAGAACTATCATCGATACGAAAGAAAGAATATTATGAAGTAACCGCTCTGAGTGATTATTTTGAGGAAGAGTTTTTCAGTACTAAATACATTATCTATATCCAGTTGGGTTGACTAAATTACTAAACACCATATTACTTCAGACAGACAGTTTTTATATCAGTATAGCTGATGTGGCTATGATGATTGTTGCTATCGTATTGATCCTCTCAGGCTACAGATTCGCCAGTAGAAGACTAACACAATACGCTACTGACCACATAAGACTCTTAGAAGATCAGTCCAAAAACAGACGTCGGCTGTTATGGCTTGTGCTGATCTTGATGATGATAGCCGTACTATTGATCTTAAGACTGGACATCGAAATAATCCCAGACAAAGATTTTGATCTCACTATCTCTCGAGTACTCTTAGTTCCATTTATTATAATATTAGCTCGTCTGTTGGATAGCATTATCTCTAAGAGGATTGATGAAGAAATCCATGACAGGCAGTCGACGATTGTCAAAGCAACATCTGAGCAATCTCACGGCTTAGGGGTTAGGCTTGTTCAATACATCCTTGGAGGCTTAGCGGTCTATTTCTTGCTGAAGAACTTTTCTTTTTTAAATTTCTCATTTCACTCCTTTGACGTCAAAGGTACTCCGATAGATATAAGCTTGTCCAATATCATGATTGCCATACTAGTGCTCTTAGTGGCAAGATTGATAGTGTGGTTATTAACTAATTTTTTCTTTTTGAATCTTTATAAGCGTCGTGATATAGACCTAGGGAAACAATATGCCTATAATCAGCTATTCAGCTACCTGATTTATTTTTTTGGGGTTCTCTTTGCCTTGCAGTTTTTAGGGATCAATATGACCCTTATCTGGACAGGAGCGGCAGCCTTGTTAGTTGGTTTAGGTATCGCACTACAACAGACTATAAGTGACTTTTTCAGTGGAATTATTTTGCTTTTTGAGCGATCGGTCCAAGTCGGTGATTATTTAGAACTCGAATCCAACTCAGGTTGGATACGACGTATAGGGTTAAGAGCATCATCTATTGAAACTAGGGAAAACAAAACCCTCGTTATCCCCAATTCGCAACTAGTCAATGATCGTGTCGTCAACTGGTCGACGATAGAGGCCCTTACTCGGTTTGAGTTATCTATAGGCGTAGCCTATGGTAGCGATATCACGACTGTCAATGAACACCTGCTCTCTGTAGCCCAAGCACACGCCAAGATCTCTTCAAGACCAAAACCTTTTGTACGACTCACAGATTTTGGCGACAGTGCCCTAGTCTTTGAGTTATATTTTTATTGCAATGATTTTATAAACATAGATGACATCAAGAGTGACCTCCGCATACAGATTTATCATCAGTTTAATAACTCAGGGATTATTATTCCTTTCCCCCAGCAAGATGTATGGATCCACAAGACAGAAAAATAGAGTGGTAAGAGTCAAACTTACTTAAGCAAGCTTAAGAAGAAAGTAGCATCTTTGTACATCTTTATTGAGTCTTTAATTGTTACACATCAAAGTAGAAAAATGAGTACAGCTACACAAAGTCCGATAATGCTCTACACAGAGCAGACACCTAACCCGGAGTCTCTTAAGTTTGTCACCAATAAAATCATCTATAAAGGAACTGCTGATTTTCGTGAAGAAGCCTTAGCAAAAGAGTGGTCTCCTTTAGCTTCTGAACTATTTGGTTTTCCTTATGTAAAGGGGGTATATATCTGTAATAACTTCGTGACAATCACCAAAGAATTTAATTATTCATGGGAAGACATCATGTTAAAGCTGAAAGAGTTTATCAAAGGCTATGTAACAGAAGAAAAAGACATCATTACCGTTGGGTTTGCCGAGGCGATGAGTGCCAAGGAAGCCGAAATAGGTGTCGGATATGAGTATACTGGAGATGAAATAGAATTAGTCAAGAAAATAAAGGAACTCATCGATACCTATGTCAAGCCTGCGGTAGAGATGGATGGAGGCAATATCGAATTTAAGTCTTTCGACAAAGGTATAGTCACCGTTATATTACAAGGATCTTGTAGTGGATGTCCATCATCAACTGTGACACTCAAGTCTGGTATCGAAGGTATGCTCAAGCGTATGGTCCCAGAGGTTACTGAGGTCGTCTCCGAAATGGGATAATATATCCGCAGTTATCACTTATTGTTTTGTTAAACCAAGATCGTTCTTTTTAGACGTACTAGGAGTTCTGAAATAAGCGTATATCTTTGACCGCCTTTATAATGGTGTATATGTATAAGTCAATTGTCTGTGTTTTCATTTTTGTTGCCAGCATATTATGCTACACAAGTAGTGATGCACAAGATTACAATATTGGTATCCGAGCAGGTATCAGCCAATCTAAGTTTATCGGTCCTTCTGAAGTCAATGCCAATGAATCCTATGAGCTATCGGGAGGGTTTCATTTTGGCCTTAATTTTCAATGGAATTTTAACGAGGTTATCGGATTAAGATCTGAAGTTATCTATAATCAACATGGATCAGCTTATAGCTTTGATTCTGAGGACGGCTACTATTTCTATCGACCGCTGATTACAGGGCTACTATCGTTAGACCCTACCTCATCCCGAGATGATTGGGCTTTACTTAGAGATGTCACAGAGTTAGATCTAAAACATTCCTTTGCGTACATGCAATTACCTCAAACGGTACATTTTAGAATTAACAATAGGTTTGAAGCGTTTGTCGGGGGTTATATCAGTTTTTTGTTGAACCCTTTGGCGACAGGTACGCTTATGTTTGGTGAAGGAGACCCGTTCGACAATCCGCACATTTTTGAACAAGGATTACAGTATAATTACAATTCTGATATCCCTGGAGGATTTAGCGGAGTTGTCAATTCTCGATTACTTATTGTTAATGAGCAGAATGTAGATATCCCTGGCGCTATCGGAGCGTATTACTTTTTTGAAAATGAGGAACAATTTGATCCCAAGTTTAAATCGTTGGACTATGGTTTAATCCTTGGTTTTGCCTACTATCTCAATAGGGGATTTTATACTGCGATAAGGATGGAGTATGGTCTTAATGATATCACTCGTACTGCAGGAGATGTCTCGCTCCAAGAGCTAAATCCCGATCGGACCTTTGTCTTTAACGATGATAATGATCGGACCTTCGGACTACACTTATCCTTCGGATTCAAGTTTTAATCAACGATCTTGCTTTTGCGCAATGCATCGATGAACTCTTTGACCGATCGATGTGATACAATCTTATTGCTGAAGTGTTCAACAGCCAGTTTAAACTCTTGTTCTGTTGCTTTAAATTGATTGAGCACATTGGACAAGTGCATCTTCATGTGCCCCCGTTGGATTCCTGTAGTGACTAAAGATCTAACAGCAGCAAAGTTCTGTGCGAGACCAACGGAAGCGACAATCTGCATTAATTCCTTCGCATCGGGAGAGCCTAACATCTCTAAGCCTCGCTTGGCCACAGGATGAAGTTTAGTAAGCCCACCAACCGTGCCAAGTGCCAATGGGATATCTAGCCAGAACTTAAAAACGCCATCTGTTATATCACAATGAGATAAAGAACGGTACTGTCCAGATCGAGCAGCAAAAGTATGTCCTCCAGCCTCGATGGCTCTAAAGTCATTGCCGGTGGCTATGACAACAGAATCAATACCATTGAATATTCCTTTGTTGTGTGTGGTGGCACGATAAGGATCTATCTCGGCAATTCTGATTGCTTGACAAAATTTCTCAGCAAACTCTTGCGCCTTAATTCCTCCTGAGATAGTCCCTAACTCATCTATCCTACACGATACAGAAGCCCTAACCATACAGTCAGGTGTATAATTGGACAAGATGCACATGATGGTCTTAAAATCATATAAGCCGCTAAACTCATCTCTGACCTTGGTCTCATATAAGGTGGCAAACTCTTCGAGGATAGTATTGATAAAATTAGCGCCCATAGAGTCACAGGTCTCAAAGGATATCATGATCTGATAATAATCCTGCTCTTGCTCAAACGTCCTCAAGGTAAAATCTACGATTCCTCCTCCTCGCTCTTGCATACTCTCTGTGTATGGCTTGAGTTTATTTCTAAAATGGTCTTCATATTTGTCGAGGATCAATTGCAAGCGATCCGGAGTACCATTAAAGTTGAAATGAAACTGTCCCAACTTCTTAGTGCTAATAACCTCTGCAGCAAATCCACCACGATTCATCCAAAACTTGGCAGCACTGGAAGCGGCAGCAACCACAGAACTTTCTTCTATCACCATCGGCACACAGTAGTCCTTACCATTGATAACAAAATTAGGAGCCACACTAAATGGCATCGGAAAGTTAGAAATGGTGTTCTCGCTAAAGGCATCAAGAATTTTTTGCTGCTCTTCATTCTTTAGCCAATAGCTCTTTAACTCTCGCATCACAATCTCTGGATCCTTGAAAAAGTTATCTACGATCCATTTAATCTTTCCTCTCTTATTGAGTTTCGAAAACCCCGCTATCGTTTTTCTTTGACTCATGTCACTTTTTTACCGTTAAATATTGCTTGGCAAATTTATATCCGTTGATCTGCTGCTCCACATAATAAGCCAAGTCATCATAGTCCCCATGGGCATGTTTCAAAAATCCTGCAGCTTGACCATAAATGCTGTTAACAGAAAGCAAATCATTGTAATAGTAACCATCGAGGTAATCTTTGATGCCACCCGAAATGATGAACTCCTTGCAGGCAATATCATCACTAGGACACTCCTCGAGAATCCTATGGATCATCTCAATCATCTCTGTCGGATGATGCCCAACAAAACAGATAGGATCTATCTGATCTGTACGTGGGTCTCTCAGATTCTCTAGTTTGGCAAAGTTAGTACCTCCATAAGCGGCAAATTCTATAGCTGCCAGAGGCAGCTTCATCAAAGCCAACAAGCTTTGAGGACCTATCCCTTGACCCACTTCTTTGACTATTATCGGACAGTTCAACTTATCAAGAGCACTCTCTATAACCGCCATTGGAGTGTTTCCTGCGATTATGTCCCCTTCTGGCTGTAACCATTCTTGGACAGGATTGACATGGATAATGAGGCCATCTGCAGATAGCTTATTAATCATCTCAGCGATCACCTTCGCCTGACCTTTGGATAGTAGGTCACTCACTTGAGCAATGCCCAGGTTAGCATACAGTGGTTGATCCCCTATAAAGCGTCTCACCATGAAATCCTCCAGATACTCATCATCAAACAGAATCTTGCGACAGGAACCTAAACCCATACCAAGTCCAAAGTCTTTGCAGGCTCTGGCGAGATTCTCATTGATAATCTTGGCGATACCGGTTCCACCAGTCATCGAGGAGACCCAGATAGGAGCCTCAAACGGTTTTTGCAAAAAAACGGTCGATAACTGCGTAGTAGAATCTGGATGTATACTCAACATCGGTTCATAATAGAAGCGGTCATCCTTAGTAGATAGCTGAGTAGCAGAAGCTATTGCTAAGTCGATATGGTCTTTTTTACGATCGATCCTTTGACTCAATTTTACTTTTTTAAGAATGTCTTAATAAGCATAAATGTACTAACTCTTATTTTTTGGACGTTTGATCTGCTCTATTACCATGTACATATGAAATTGAAAACGTTAATAATCCTTGTCAGTTGTGGGATTTTTATTCAAGTAACCACCACAGCACAAGTCAGCAGAGAAGCAGCCCAACATTATAATCAAGCCGTTCTTTTTATCAAAGACAAGAATATAAAAGGGGCCATAAATGCCTACAGTAAGGCAATCTCTGTCGAACCAGAGTATAGTAAAGCTTATTACAATCGAGGTAAGAGTTATCTCAAGCTCAAGGAGTACCAAAAAGCAATTGTAGATTTTAGAAAAGTTACTTCGATAGAGCTCGATCATGCAAAGGCTTATTACTATTTAGGATATGCGCACTTGCAACTCAAAGAGTATCCTGCCGCTATAAATGCCTACAACAGGACACTCTCCAAGGATCAAGCGCTCACTGATACGTATAAGAATCGGGGGATAGCCTATATGAAAGAGCAAAAATATGCCAATGCAATAAGGGACTTCTCCAAGG
>CAZJHC010000192.1:0-7160 GCA_964545645.1 uncultured Saprospiraceae bacterium | reverse complement strand
GTTATAGACAATGTGAGAGCTTCTGACACCTCAACTGCACTTTCATCTTCCTCCTGTTGGCCCATCAACGCAGGGCTCCATAAGATCAGAACTACTATAGAAATTAATAAACGACGCATCTATCCTATTTTAGAAAACATGTTTTTGGTTCATGATCATATCTCAGGTCCAACATAGAAAAGCTACTTATTATACCTTTTCGTTATACTTTAACCGCTAAAGTACAAATAGTTTATATATTATAAAAAGTTATTATTTATTAGTTATTATATTTTTTATACACCTATATTTGATATATGGATCAATACTTGGAAACGTCATCCCAATCTCTAAGATTGGACGAAAATCATATCAATTCGCTCAGCAAGTTATCTCTTATCGGCACCTCTTTGGTCATAGACTCCATTAGAAAGCATGCCAACGAGCTCGATATAGTAAAGCATAGTGACATATTAGATGACTTAGGAAATCTCAAGACGTCTGATAAAAATCTGTGGCCTCAAATTATATCACAATTTATCGAAGACAGTCAGTTCATCCCGATATGTATCAGTGATGCAAGGAGTATAGATATGGCTCTAAAGCCCATGCAGACGCTGCAGGATTATCAATGCGCTATAATATCTGATAAGGTCATAGACATCAACAGACCTGTATCCGCAAGGTCTTATGATTGCTATGCTGGCATACAGTCTCATTATGGTCAAACTCACCACATTGAAGAAAATAATCTCATCAGACTCTCAGATATCAGGTATAATCATGATAGAGCTGAGGTTAGATTGAGAAACATAGATATCGCTTATATAGACTTGGCCAGTATCAGATATAGCGACAACTGTGGTCATCCTCAGTCTGGATCAGCTGGCATGACCATAGAAGAAGCCTGTCAAGTAGCTCAATACATCGGAGCCTCAATTAACCTAAAAGGGATTATAATAGGGCCATATGATGCAAATTTTGATCGGCATGAAATAACAGCCAAAAACATTGCTCTCTTACTTTATTATATAGGCGAAGGTTATCGAATAAGGCTTAGCGAAATAGAGCATGATACTAGTACAGAATATAACACATACACGGTAGTTCCTGATGATCTGGATGAAGAGTTAGTATTCGTTGAAAACACGACAAGTGGGAGATGGTGGATAAAACATATAGATATCGAAAATGTCGAAAGACTCATCCCGTGCTCTAAAGAAGATTATGAGCAGGCTTGTTCAAATAACATTTCGGACAAATTAGCTCAAGTCTATTCATTGATATAGTCAGTGATTATAACACGACTAACAATTCTTCAAGCTTGATACTTCTACTTGCCTTTAGTAGGATTGTTTTATGCTTAATGACTTTATTTTGTTGTACAATATCATCTTTTAAAAGATCCACGCTTTGATAGGCCTTAGCACTTAAAGATTGAAAATGTGGACCTACAAGTATATGATCCACCCCTAATCCTTCAATCAAGTTTATTATTTCTTTGTGGTACTCTTTGCTATGAATTCCTAATTCAAGCATATCTCCTAATATCAACAAAGCATTATCTGGATTCATCTTAACAAAGGAGTTAATACTCTCTTTCATTGATGACGGGTTGGCATTATAACTATCAACCACTATTTGATTGGTATTGGTATTGAGCATTTGAGATCTCATGTTGTCAGGACTATAAGTCATTATAGCATTGACAGTCTGATCAACTGATATACCTAGATGATGACCAATAGTCATGGCAGCACTGACATTAATTCTATTATAACTCCCAACTAATTGACTCTGAACATGGTAATCTTTATCTGCACTCAAGTTAAGGTGCAAATAAGGTGAGGATTCTTTTAATAACAGAGACCCATATCCGCAAAGATCAATACTATATCTTACTATAGTACTGTGAACTTCTCTATAATTCTTAAGATATGGATCATCAGAATTTATAAAGATTGTCCCTCCTGCTTGGTCGACTGTATCGAATAGGCTTGTTTTTTCTTTAAAAACCCCTTCAAGATTTTGAAGTTTTTCTAAATGAGCAGCCCCTATATTAGTTATCAAAGCAATATCAGGAGTCACCATATCCGATAAAAATTCGATTTCGCCAGGTGCATTTGTCCCCATTTCTACAATCCATGCATCTTGTTGCAATCGCCCTTGTAGGATAGTTAAAGGGACTCCAATATGATTATTTAAGTTGCCCTTAGTTGTGTTGACATCATATTTTGTAGACAATATGGCATTAACTAACTCTTTGGTTGTAGTCTTCCCATTGCTCCCAGTGATTCCTATAACCGGTTTATCAAATTGTTGTCTATGATAGACCGCCAACATTTGTAATTGGCTTAAGACATCTTCTACGAGGATATATCTCTGGTCGATATGATAAGCTGACTCATCAATTACTACATAGCTGGCCCCTTTCTTGATCGCATTAGAGGCATGAGCATTGCCATTGAATCGTGGACCCTTGAGCGCAAAATATATCTGACCTGGCAAAATAGTTCGAGTGTCTGTAGACACACCATTACTCTCTCTATATATCTTGTATAATTTAGTGATATCCATTAATGCTCTAATCAAAAAAGTCTCGATATCCAAGATACCGAGACTTCATATTTATGATATTCTTAAGGCCTATTTATACTTCCTCTTAACTTTTTTACCTTTTTCCTTAAATGCGATACCGCCAGTATCTTCATTGCCACTCGGGCCACCTACTCTGGTCATAGAACATCTAAATCCGATGGTTCTTGACGCCTTAGTTTGGTCTTTATATTGTCGAGTTCCTGGTGATAGCCAGTACAGTCTATCCGCCCAAGATCCTCCCTTTACTACTCGAGATTGATCATTAATCAACGTATACTTTCCGTATTCATAATTTACTTCCTCAGAATCACCATCTCCATAGTTTCGAGCATCTCCTGCTCTATAGTTTTCTCTATCTGCTAACTCTTCATCAGTGATACTGCGATATCTCATTCGACCTAATGAATCCTTTTCGAGAACATTACCATATTCATCTTTGATCATTTCTCTATACTCATTACCTCTAAACGGGTTGAGGTCATGATTGTCAGCATCACTTAATGTCTGACTTGTTAGCGGTCGATATACATCTTGTACCCACTCAGCCACATTACCAGCCATGTTATACAGACCGAAATCATTAGGAATATATGTTCTTACAGGAGCAGGCACAGATGCATTATCATTTAAGTTACCTGCTACACCCATATAATCACCTTTGGCTCTTTTAAAGTTGGCCAACATTCGCCCTTGATCTTTGTTTCTTTTTTGATATCTCGCACTCTTGCCGTCCCATGGATAATATCGTCTATCGGATATTAATTCATCCTTAGGGTTAGTCAGATTACCTTGTAGTGCCAAGGCTGCGTATTCCCATTCAGCTTCAGTTGGCAATCTAAATGACGGAGTCAATATACCATCTTCAAACTTTACGGCTCTCTCGCCACCTGTTCTCACATCCGGCAGATTTTTCCTGACATTACCTTCATATTGACCTGCGAGATAAGAATCTGTATCAAACACATCTGCGTCTTTCTGATCAGGCGTTGGATTGAGGATTCCTCTTTCTATGAGGAGCATCTCGTTAACACGATCCGTTCTCCACTTGCAGTATCCTTGCACTTGATCCCAAGTGACACCAACAACTGGGTAATCATCATAAGCAGGGTGTCTAAAGTAAGTCTCAACTAAAGGGTCGTTATAAGCTAACTCGTCATACCATACTTTTTGGTCTGGCACAGCACTTGTTGCAACTTCTGGAAACGACTCATATCGAGTTTCTAACCAGTATACATACTCCCTCCAATTTATATTTGAGACTTCTGTCTCATCCATGTAGAAAGAACCTACAGTAACTCTCCTCGGAATATTATTCCAATCATAGGTAACATCCTGATCGGTAAGGCCCATAGTAAAGGTTCCTCCTGGGATAAGAACCATGTTAGGGGCATTGATCTGACCTTCATAGTCGAGCTTTTCAAAACCTCCCCATTCTGTATCATTGTATTTCCAACCGGTGGCAGATGACCTGCCATCTCCACCTCCTCCTTTCTTAAGGAAGCATGAAGACAATAGGCATAAGCTTAATGCTAAAACAAAATATCTAATATTCATTTGGGTAATAATTATCTAAAAATACTGAAGCAATCTTCGTAGCGTGAAGGTGGATTTTGAAGGGCACCAAAATTCATGATAATGCCAATCTCATGACTGCCTGCCGTGTTAACAAGTCCTGCAGAACTTAAAGTCATATCGAAACTGTAGCTTAGCTTCAACCACTTAGTTCTCCATCCTGCGGAGAAAATAGCAGCGTCTACGTTCGAAAAATCATACCTCAACCAAGCACCAACGAAGAAATTTTCTTTGTTGTACAAACCCCCTGCATTCAGTTGGCTTAAATCAGACTGCCGCACTAATAAGACACTCGGAGCAAAAAACGAGCCAAAACCTTCATTATTGTATCCATCCATATCTATCTGCCATCCAGCATGAATCGCCAATCGAGAAGGCAACCCAGCATATATGGCGCTACCTCCTGGTTGAAGTGTATTATCGGGCGCATTGAGGTGCTTAAGTGATATACCAAAATAAAAAGTCTCACTATATAGAACCCCTCCAAAGCCAAAATCAAAATACGCAGGATTCAAATTGTCAGGAACAATCTCCGAAGACGGCAAAAGGCTCTCACTACCTACGATAATTTGATCAAAAAATCGCAGCTGTGTCCAGTCCAGTCTTTGTTGCGCAAAGGCTACTTCTAGCCCTATGCGAGCCTTAAATTTTCTATTAAACTGAAGTTGATAAGCGTATACTGCACTAACCTGATTGGAGGTAATAATGCCATCTCCTGCATTATCACTGAGCAGTTGAACCCCAAACCCGCTATTAAGAAAATCAAAGTACTGATCATAAGACGCAGAAAAGGTCCTGTATCCCCCATTCGGATTACCTTGACTTCCCCATCCTATCCACTGATCTCGAGCATTAATAGCAACATATGGAGATGTGGAAAGGCCTACAAGACCAGGATTAAGTTGGATCGGAGCATTATAAAATTGACTGTATATAACATCTTGAGCCTCCGACGGACATGACGACAATATCACCAGCACAAGAGAAACAAATACTTTAATATGTCTGTTAATACTCAAATGATTATTGTTTATTTTACTCTATTATAGACGAATTATTAATTAAAACGTTCATAGAACATCTTTTGTATTTGTATATAACTAATGATAAACCAAGGATATTTAGTGTTTTTCAAAAAATTAAGTGTCGTCTGGATACTGTTTTGTGCTTTTTATACGGTTATCAGCGCTCAGTCAAATAGACTCTTCATCGAACCTTCTATTAAACTTGAGCTAAATCAATCAGGAATTTATAAACTAAATTATACTTGGATTACTGAAAATATTGGTGCTAACCCAGACCCCAGTAGATGGCAATTATGGAGTGGCTCGCCCAATATTAAAGAGATTCCAATAGATATAGTCGGGTACGATGATGGCAGCTTTGATACTGAAGATTTCGTACTCTTTTATTGGGATCATAGCCAACTCGAGCATAATTCTTTTGACACCAGAGGTTACGTGTATTTAACAGTCGAAGGACAAGATGGTCTGCGTATCTCAAAACAAGCTTTTGATGATATACCGAATCCTATCATTACTAATCATCATCTCAACACATACTCTTATAACGAATTGAAATTCAATCTTTTACATGAAGACCCTTCCAATTCCGGCTCTGGACAGTTATGGGTTGGCGAAGAGATAAGCAACAACAAAGTCACAGATATTGCAGAACTTTTAGAAATCCCCGTTCAAGAAGAATTATATAGCACAAGTGCGACTATAGTTGTCAGAAGTGACGAGAACGAACAAATCTCTTTAAATCTAAATGGTAAGATAAAAAGTGCTACTGCTCGTAGCGTAGATCTCGGTGATGTAGAAGATGAATTTGGTAAGAAGGTTGAACTTTCTTTTGTTTCGGGCGAATTAGACAATTCTGGTTACGAGGAACTCGAAAATCTCGAAGTTGTCTTTAATAAAAACTCTAATCAAGCTCAGGCATGGATTGATGAATTAGCAGCAACGACAAAGGCACCGATGATCTACTCTGGGAATCAAGTGATCTATCAACCTATAGCCGAGGATGAAACTAATTTAGGTGCGATACAATCCAACAACAAGAATATTACAATCTGGAAGCTCAATATAGATGATGAATTGAGAGAACTTGGCACCACCATCCAAGCTGACGAAATACTCTTCAACATAAATGGAATAGACGATAGGTTTATCATCTTTGATCGATCTGATAATCTGTTAATTCCTTCATCTACTCAAAAGGTTAACAGGTTTGAACTTCAGGAGCTCTCTACTCCAGACTTGTTAATAATATATCACGGAGATTTTGAATCAGAAGCTCTAAGATTAAAAAATCATAGAGAAAGTTTTAGTGGGTATTCTGTTGCAGCCGTCGAAGACCAACTAGTGTATGATCAATATGCTTCAGGTCGCAAAACTCCTGAAGCCCTTCGATTATTTGCAAAGAGTCTCTACGTCAAAAATCAACGATTAAAATACTTATTACTTATAGGTGATGGTTCCTTTGATTATAATCATGTCTACTCTGAATTGCCAAATGAGCACTTTATTCCAACATACGAGACGGTAGAATCATTAGATCCTTTAGAGGCGTTTCCTACTGATGATTATTTCGCCTTATTGGATGAGGAGAACCCTAGTTCATTGATAGGTGACCTCGATATAGCAGTAGGTAGGTTGCCGGTCAAAAATCTGGCAGAAGCTGAAGCGGTTGTTACTAAAATTATCAATTACGATGTTAACAAGGCTACTGTGGGCAGTTGGCGAAACAACATCATATTCCTAGCTGATGATGAGGACTTTAATTTACATATTGACGATGCAGATGAAATCGCTGACAAAATTGAAATCAATCATAAAACATACATTAAAAACAAAATCTATTGGGATGCGTATGCTCAAGTAAGCACACCAGGAGGTAACAGATATCCAGAAGCCAACAATGAACTTAATCGTGCCATAGATCAGGGTCTTTTGGTCATGAATTATCTTGGACATGGAGGAGCCATCGGTTGGTCACAGGAACGAGTG
>CAZJHC010000191.1:0-7161 GCA_964545645.1 uncultured Saprospiraceae bacterium | reverse complement strand
ATCCAGTACAACTATTTCATCATTGTTGTTAACCATGAACTTGATTTTGATCGTGGTGTCATCTATTTTGCTGTAGTCCAAGTCCAATTTCTTAATAATGGACTGTATGTCTTTGGTGATAGAGGGAGTACTATTGCCATTGAGGTCATACGAAGGTGCTGCCATGGTAGTTGCTGTAAAACTTGCTGCCAATGCGATCGATAAAACACTTTTTTTAAGATTCATTTTTAAAAGATTTAGTAAGATTAAATAATTAATGATTTAGTATAGGAGAACCGTTCTGAAGAAGATAATGCTTCGACGATTAGTACACTTATAGAACGGGATTAGTCCGGCTCTGGTTACATCACAATGAGCACAATAACTGAATGCTATATGAATACCAGGAGAATATCGATAAACGTATCAAAAAAAAATACGTATGACTTAACTATTGATAATCAGTCACTTACGAAAAGCATAAATTCTGAGTCTTTTATGTTAATTGGGTGTTAAGGAAGGGTAGAGTTTCCTTAGTAGCTGAGGATTAAATACTTGTTTAGACCTTCATTCTAACTGTAGGTAGCTATTCCATTGATCTTATGGTATAGAGAATTTGCCAATTTTGAAGAATTCATGACACAGATAAATGAAATGGAAAATACTCACCTATTGTATAAGCTAAATTAAGTCAATGTATCATCAACCAACCTTTATGATATACTTGTTCTTCTTGCCATTTTCGATCATCATATATTGACCATGAATTAACTGATCGGCGGTGATCAATTGTGCATGATCAGATATTTTGACCTTATTGACCGAGATTGCATTATTCTTGATGGCACGGCGAGCATCACCATTGGAGGCACAGATGTCACTATGAGTTGTTAGCAGTTCTACGATATTAATACCAGCGGCATCTATCTTTTGATTCATCTCAACTGAGGGTATCTCTTGAGATATAGTCTCAAAATCCAATGGCTTCAATGCAAAAAGCTGCTCTTGTGACGCTTTCTTATCGAATAGTATGCCGGATACATTGAGGACGCTTTGATAATCCTCTTCGGAGTGGACCCTACAAGTAATTTCTTTGGCGAGCATAGATTTTTGTTGCCGTGGGTTCTCGGCAAGATCTTTTTCGATATCGATAATCTCTTGCTCCTTCTTGAAAGAGAAGTACCTAAAAAACTTAGGAAGATCGGCATCATCGGCATTGATCCAAAACTGATAGAACTTATATGGTGAGGTCATATTGGGGTCTAACCATATATTGCCTTGCTCAGACTTGCCAAACTTTTTGCCATCACTCTTGGTAAGGAGGGGAGACGTGACCGCATAGGCTTTGCCACCATCGATATTGCGACGGATGAACTCAGTGCCAGCCGTGATGTTGCCCCATTGATCAGAACCTCCCATCTGATAGGTGCAGTTGTGATGTCGGTAGAGGTGTAAAAAATCATTGGCTTGTAACAACTGGTAACTGAACTCTGTAAATGACAATCCTTTTTCAAGCCTATTTTTAACAGAGTCCTTGCTCATCATGTAGCTGACAGTTAGGTTCTTGCCTACGTCTCTCAAAAAATCCAATACATTCATCTGACTATAGAAGTCAAAATTGTTAAGCATCTCGGCCTTATTAGCACCACTGTCAAAGTTCAAGAATTTTGACGCTTGTTCTTTTTGAAATTGGAGGTTCTTATCGAGCTCATCATAAGACTTGAGCTGGCGTTCTTTATCCTTACCGGACGGATCACCAATTCTGCCTGTCGCACCACCCAATAGGAATATAGGCTTGTGCCCACAACGTTGCCAATGTGATAATATCATGATCTGCACATAGTTGCCGATAGTAAGTGATGGGGCAGTGGGATCAAATCCTATATATCCTGTACGCATTCCCTTGTCCAAATCTTCTCTGGCACCAGGAGTGATATCATGCAACATGCCTCGCCAGGACAATTCGTCGATAAAATTCATGTAACAACCTATTTTTAAATCGCAACAAAAGTAGGACAATCCGAACGAATGATAATCTATATTTGTGATCTATGATTAAGAGGATAAGGGATGGGGTTTGAGAGACTCATTGCTAGACGATTGTCACAATCTTCTAAAGGCAATTTTTCGTCATTAATATTAAAGATTGCCATAGCATCTATTGCTCTCAGTATGGCTGTGATGATTATCACAACTACAGTCATCACTGGATTTAAGAATGGCGTAACCTCTAAAGTGCTTGATTTTTGGGGCCATATACACATCACCGATGGCAATGTAGGTAACTCATTTGAGATCATACCTATAGAAAAAGATACCCTACTGATCAATAGCATAGAGGCCATAGACCAAATTACCTATAAAAGACCACCGACGATCGTCGAGGGGCCGATTGTACCTAAAGTAGAGACATCCATAGGTGGCGTCAATAGGGTAGAGACCTACACCATTGTACCAGCAATAATTAGCTCCCAAAATTCATTTGAAGGAGTATTGCTTAAGGGGTTTGAATCAGATTATGACCGTTCTGACATTGATAAATATGTAAAGTCTGGATCATTTATTCAATTTCACTCTAACAAGGGTTCGAGAGATATAGTCTTATCTGAGCAAATAGCGCAGCGGATGTCTTTTGGTATAGGAGATGCCATGATCGTGAGCTTTATCATAGACGGCGAATCATTCAAGAGAAAATTTACCATCTCTGGGATATATCGGACCGGACTCGAAGAGTATGATCGCAGATTTGCCCTTGTAGATGCAAGGACATTGCAGGAGGTACTGGGGTGGTCCCCGAGTGAAGTTAGTGGCCTGGAAGTATACATTGATGATATAAAAGATCTGCGCTTGCTCAATGAGTACATATATTTTGAGCAGTTACCCCGTAATCTATATAGTGAGTCTATCCAAAGAAAATTTTATCAAATATTCGAATGGTTAGAGCTTCAAAATATTAATGAGGATGTCTTAATCATGCTGATGATCTTAGTGGCAATTATCAATATGATAACGGCCGTATTGATCTTTGTCCTAGAGAACACCCACACTATCGGACTGCTCAAGTCTATAGGGGCTAAAAATTGGTCGATCAGGAGAATATTCTTATATAATGCAGGAGAGATCATCATCAAAGGAATGTTGATCGGCAATGCACTGGCCTTTGTCATATGCTTTGTACAACTCAAAACTGGATTTATGAAACTCTCCGAGAAAGAGTATTACCTCGATACGGTCCCAATCGAGTTTAATTGGTCTATGATCTTATTGATTAATATAGGGACAATTCTCATTACATTGGCCTTCCTCATTCTACCTACGGTTATAGTAACACGTATAGATCCAGTAAAGGCACTGCGGTTTTCATAGGTTAGATTATTGGTCCAACAATCTTCGATGATAATTAATCTGCCCTAAGTGGTAGTTGAGATGGGAGTGAAGATGCATTAAAGTGTACATCATACCGGTTTGATTTTTCCATATTTTAATGGGAAATTTTTTGGTAAGATCGGCCTCAGTTAGGTTTGATAATGCTCTATCTACTATACCTTTGAGCTCGTGGATGTCTGAGATCATTTGAGCTCTCGGGATATCCTTATCACCAAACTCGCCATCTCTATGCCTGATATATCCAGTCTTGCCTATACCATGGCCGATGAACGTATTAAGATTACCTACGATATGAAGACAAAGATTGCCTGCGCTATTAGTTATTTTACCATCAGTGATCCACAGATTTTTGACGTCGTTGTAGGCAGCTATCTCTGTGGCTAACTTTTCTAAATCTCTCGTATATAGTGAACGTATTGTGGTGATCATAATGATAGGTTTAATAATGTACAGATTGACGCAGCTTTATTACTCAAAGGTAACAAGCCCTTTAGGTGTTGCAAGGGTTAGGCATATGTTAACTTGACCTTTAATGATGTCATGTTTTTTCAATGTTAAATCCTGGTACAATGTGCGGATCGAAGCCGGCGCAGGGTGATAAAACTGTATGGACGTGATGGTACAATGCTGGTCTAACTGATCGCATGGATGATACACTGAGTCAGACCAATCTATATAAAAAGGCGCTAATTGTACCATTGGTGTGGCAGTTGGTAGAGTCATGCGCCACTGGAGTGTCCCCCCTGACTGTAGTAGTCTGCTACCCTCCGATATAATAGCCAGTGCTGGATCATAAGATTTGAGGGTATCTCGTTTAGCATATATGTCGTCGGTGCTCAATGCCCACCTAGTGATCTTAGGGTGGGCAATCTCATCGATACCCATCCATCTATTAGCTTGTATTTTGCTGTCGAGATCTGGAGCCAAAATCTCAAAATATGACCGAGGTCCGATTTTAACAAGAGCATTTTTGGTTCCTTGGGTGGTATGGAGTCCGCCGTAAGTAGGTTGTACACCGGTTTTTTGTAAAAAGAGATTCATACCTTCTTCGAGGTTTCTGACGGCCCATACGATATGGTCAATGTCGTTTATTGTTGCCATATGGATATTATCTTGTTAGCGATTTCTGTTGCACTACTCACGGCACCTTCCATGTATCCAGGATGGTCGCTGGCAGTTTCGGATCCTCCTATATACAAGCTGTCATTCAGTAATGCCTTTCTATATACTGAATGGCCGTTATTTTGATGAGGCAATATTGAATGGTCGTAGGGTTCAAAGGTTAGGGGCTCTTGTCGCCATATTTTTTCATGATATCCGATGTGCGATCTGACTATGTCGCCATAGTATTTTTGGAGCTGAGTCATGATGACCTCGAGTCGTTCCTCTCTTGTTAGACCATGATATGCTGAATTTAAAAATCCCTTGAGACTATACTGATTGCCTTTACTATTGCTATGATCGTATAGTTCAGTAACTGGGCCAACATTGCTGACTATGGTGCCACTCCAATTTCCTTTGCGCCAAAAAGGGTCCTCATAGGTCAAGCCGATTTTAATCGAATCTCCCATCCAAGTATGAGTATGCCTCATGATGCGAATCACTTCTTTGGGTAGTGATGGAGAGAATTGGACGCTACTGGCCAGTAAGTTGGGTGGAATAGTACTGATCACCATTTTAGTCGTATGCTGCCCACTATTAGTATTGACTATGAGGTTGTCTTCGGTTTTCTTGATATGAGTCACCTTATGATTAAGTTGTAGTTGTATTTGGTCCTTTAATTTAGATGCCAACTTGTCAATTAGGGAATAGCTACCATGTTGGATTCTATAGCTTGGATCACTGTTTGGCGGCAATGAGACGATTTGAGGCGGAGATGTAGAAATAGGTTCATAGAAAGCGGTAGACCCAAGTACTTGTTCAAATATGTTGATTCCTAACTCTGATAGAAGGGAGTTTAGGTGTCCATGTTTTCTGCCCAGCCATGTGGCTCCTAATTCCAATGTGGTCCCATTGCCATAATTTTCGGTGAGTATCCTTCCTCCTAGTCTTTCACTTGCTTCTAATATGGTAATGGTTCGACCTGAGTCTTGTAACCTATAGGCTAATAATAGTCCCGTCAGGCCAGCACCTATGATTATGACTTCCGATTCTTTCATGCATTAAATGAACTTGCTAATCCATCTAAGGTTCATGGACAAGATATAAGTGCGATGCTTCTTTCGCAACCTCCATCACTTTGAAGCTCCAAATCTTGTGAGTAGGATAGACTCAACATTGATAATGACCAATAGAAAAGCCATAAATGCTGAACCACCAATGTCATATGTGCTCTGTCCGATATGGACAACGCTGAACACCACCATGGAAACTGCCCAAAATCCTGCAATATGCTTGCGATATGCAGGGAACCAGAGAAGTATACCTGATATGACCTGTAAGAGACCCAAGACGGTCAATATGGCTGTCGGAATTAGGTGTTGTAAAGAACACGGCGGTTGGAGATAGCCAAAAATTTTATCAAAGCCAATCATAAAGAAGAATAGGCTACAAGTGCCTAACACAACTTTCATAATTATAGTCATATAGAGTAGTTTAGTCCCATTAAGATAAGCAATGATACAATTTGCCAAGGCTTAATCATTGCTATCATCATATCTTATGACACCCATGATGGTCTGTTGATTAATCCGTGAGGCGACAGGATAAGCATAGAGCTTGTCATATATAGCATCTATAGGTAACTCTTGCTCCATAGCCAAGGTCAATTCTTGCATTAGCTCACCTGCATTGGGAGCGATGATACTACCCCCTATGATCTTTCGGGTTCTATTCCAAAATGTCTTTGGAGTTAAGAATAACGTGATCTTGGCATAAGTATACTCATCTACTATGGCTCTATCATCCTTAGAAAAGTCTTGATCTTGCCTCCAGTATTCTATTCCTTGTTCCTGAAGGTAGTTTTCTGACATTCCAAATGTCGCTATCTCAGGTTGTGTAAACGTCACCCATGACAGATGGCTCGGATCTAAGCTTTGAGTAAAATTGTTCTTAAAGTTGTGCTTCAGTAACTTGGTATGCATCTCTGCGGCATGCGAAAACTGATGCTGGCCTGCGGCATCTCCAGAAGCAAAAACTTTTGGATTACTTGTACGGAGACATGTATCTAAGATGAGCTTCCCTCGCTCATCGGTATCGATATTACCTTTGAATAAGTCGAGTTCTTCTAGATTTAACACACGACCTATGGCCATCAATACAGCGTCAAATTCAATTTCTTTCTTCTCACCATCGACCATCTCAAGTATCGCAGTATGCCCACTGCTAAACTCCAATAGCGAAGCATTATTAACAATCTTAATGCCTTCTTGTGTCAGCTGTTCTGCTAATATACTGCTGTACTCTTCTCGTTCTTTATGCAGTATCCTACTACCCCGATCAACAATCGTTACCTCCGATCCGAACCTCTGAAAAGTCTGCGCCATCTCACATCCTATAGGTCCTCCACCGACAACCAATAGTCGATTAGGTAGCTCAGTCATTTCATAAAATAGATTTTCGTTAGTATAGACCTTGACCTTATCGATCCCTTTGAATGGAATGTGTCTTGGTCTGGACCCTGTTGCAATTAAAATGCGAGGAGCTGTGTATAATTCATCGCCTACTTGAATGGTCTCTTCATCCACAAATGAGGCAACGCCGATTTTGAGATCGATACCTTGAGATCGAATATAATCAGCACTTTCGTGCTGGCGTATTACGGCTTGTTTACTATGGACATACGATAGTATCTGC
>CAZJHC010000190.1:0-7181 GCA_964545645.1 uncultured Saprospiraceae bacterium | reverse complement strand
GATGAGCTCGTTGTGCAAATTAATGAGTCACGCAAAAATGTCCTTTTTGCGTGACTCATTAATTTGCACAACGAGCTCATCATCTTGGCTTAAGACTTTGTAAGAGTAGGACATAGATCTTTCTGGCAAAGAGATAGTCAATGTTTCAGGGTATGATTCAACAGTATATCCTTCAGGCACTTCAAATTGTATTATATATTGATTGGTCTTAGCGCTTTCAAAAAACACCGGAAACTCTCGACTATTACTTTTAAATGGATGTGTCCGTGTTCCAAGGCCAAAAGAAGCGTCTATATAGAGTTTTCCACCAATTTCTTCTGCATTTACTTCGTCTAAATAATCCTGGCTAATAGTGCCGCCTTTTACAATACTTTCAGCATACTTCACTTCCGTATTTTCTACTTCTATATCAGGATATTCTGATTCAAGATGCCCTATCCATTCTTCTTCTGAGGCATAGGAGTTTTTCTCTAAGTACATTTTGATAGCATCGTACTTGGAGGTCTTTGTTTGACAATTGACCACAAGGCCCTCTAATTCATCAAAATGAGCCTTAAGAAGCTTAACTGTTTTGCCAACATTAGGATTCTTAATACTTACTTGGATACCTCTATCATCATCCGTGATCAACACTCCTGTCAGGTTCAAGGCTCGCTCTGGCAATGAACCTAAATAATGATACTTGGAGGTGGCATCTATCATAAGCACTGAATTATCATCACGCACCACTCCGGCAAGGACATAATCTAACTCATCGGTAGTTGGATAGTAAACATTCAAAAATCCCGAGCTACTAGCTCTGCCCACCACAGGATGGGATTTTAAGCCAGCCATTCTTAACATTTTAACTAAGAGTAGGTTAATATCTGCAACATTCCCTTTATTGTCATTGACAAGATTCTTCAGACCGCTATCCGCCATGACTCCATAGTATCCATTCCAAGTATAATTTTTTTGTATGTAACTATAGACTTGGTGAATTTTTTCGTCATCACTCATGCTCACCACTTCTTCTATCAGAGGATAGAGTTCTTTCTTTTTAGTAGTCAGAAACTTACCAAAATCATTACTTGCATTCAGATCCTGAGCAACTCGATCCCAAGATTTAAGAAAGTTCTCAACGCCCCCTGAAGGACTGCGATATGAAGCCAGTTCATATTTAATAGAGCCTCTATAGTTATCGCTGTTTCTGACAAAGGCTTCATCCTTAAAGGACGGAATATTCTCTGCCTTAAATGTTTGTATCGTCGTTTGATAGTTAATCGTTTCCGTATGAATCTTTGATTTTAATGCTTGTCCTCCCGTTCGGGTAGTGTAAGAGAATATAATGCGATCGCCTCCTTCATCATTAATTACATCCATTGGCACTGACCCTGTTGAGCTCGAGTTGTATCTAAAATATTCTGGAACCTCTACCCGATAGATCGCCTTATTGCAAGGCACATCAAACTGTACATATCGTTGAGGGATTCTCAACAAAGGTGACTTGAGTTTATACTTGAGCTCTACTATACTGCCTTCTCGGACATCAGGCATGGCTATTTTCTTTTGACTATAATACTTAGACGTTCGCTCATCATACACACTTTTTTTGTTCAGAGATGTCTTTACAATCTTCCCATTGACGTCATTATAGGTTGTTCCTTTAATGCCTATGACATCCTCAGACCTGTTCATATGGTCATAATACCTGATTACAAAGTTTGCTTTATCAATCTCGCTCTTGTCATAGATTTTTATCCGATGGTAGACAGAGATCTCAGTGACCCATTCTTTTTTACTATTGTCATAAACCAAGTTTACATTAACATCTTGAATCAGCATAGATGCTCCAGCTTCTGGCTCATAGTTATGGGTTGTTTCTTGAAGGTCTTGTAATGATATTTTCTCATGCTTTTCTTTAGCTGATACGGTTACAACAGCCATCAAGATGAGGATGGCAATGATTTTTAACGCATTCATATTTTGTAGGTTTAGATTTGTTTTTTAATAGATATTTTGAGTTTGTCGTACTTGCGTACTTGGTTTAAAAAATCCCTGTGTAAGTCATATTCTATGGCACTATGGTTGCCAGCATACATAATTAATCTTCGCTCATATATGATACCTTCCTGGTTATCAATGATGTTAACTTCATAATAACCTGTTGGTGAATCAATACGGATGTTATCGGGGACATAATCAAGCTCATAGCCTTCGGGTATTATAAATCGATAGTCACATTCATAAGTTCTACCATCTCGAATTACGAATGGTAGTTGGCGATTTTTATATCTCTTGAGTTTAGTATCAAAAGGGTTGAACGGATTCAGACTAAAAATCAATTGTTCTTCCTCCACCCTTGCATAATCTGGCATTGTTATTTGATAGGATTCATCAAGGCTGATATTGTCCTTGTTAACCTCGGTATGTATATCTGATACTTCTACTCTATTAAGATGATCTAAACTATGTTGGAACAATTCTTCAACCTCTTGGGTGTCATAATAGTCGTATAATCGGTACTTATCAAAAAAAAGTCCTGTAGATTGGATTGCTACAGGTGCGTCTATGGATCCATCGCTATGCACATTAATTGTCGCAATATGCTTGCGGATATTATCCTCATGAGTATACGCTTTTGTCCGCACGATCTTCCCTCCTTGCTCACCGACCATAAGAACATCTCTGTCATCGGTAAAGTCTCCGATATATCCAAAAGGGGAAGACTGAGAGGTGCACTCTAACCAGACACTATCTTGCTCTTGAGGTATACATATAATGACATGATTACCTTGCATACTGGCCAAGTTAGAGCTTAGGTCTTGCTTGCCTTTGCCAGCATAAACTATGGCTATATTGGAGGATACATCAACCGCATCAAGCAAAGCTCTGGTATAATGTGTCAATCCTTTGCAATCCCCATACCCTAAATCATGAACTTCTTGTGCCGCCGTAGGTTTCCAACCACCGATACCTAATTGAACACTGATATACCTTGTCCGATTTTGTACATAATCATATACTATCTTAGCTCGTTCTATCGGATCCGTAACACCGACAGTCAACTCTTTTATCGCTTGAACGACCTCAGGTTTTAAGCTAAGATTTTGGTTAAGTAAGTTATTATAATACCACCTACCAAAAGCATCCCAATCAGAGCTATAGCCCTTTTCACCATGAAGATAAAACTCATGAAGCCCGATCTTGACCATTGGTAATAATTGATCGATCTCTGGGCACAAATCTTCTGACGAAATAGCTGTCACATTACGAATAGTCGCAGTGATATAATTACCCTCATCGACTAATTCAAACGACTTATTGAGCTGGCCCGGTTCGACATAGTAGGACCACTTACTTTCAGAATCATTCATTATCTCATAGTAGGACTCCTCTATACTTATATTAAAGCCATAAGCGGCATCCCAGGCAGGAATAAATCCAGTATTGCCGGATGAAATGACTGAATAAAATTCACATGTATATGGATAAGATGTCGGACTATGAGATAGCAATTTGACTCTTGTATCTGTGATACTCACATCTCCTCCTCCCACATTAAAATCGAGAAAATCTTTCTTTTTAAATTTTTTAATCACCTTACCATCGCCATTATACAGTATGGCCGAGAGTTCTTTTATTTTAGAATTATCGTCATACGTCTTTTGATAAGCTGATAAGTAGTTCGCTTTGGAGTTTAAGATGGTGACCACCATCTTTTCGGTGATGATCATTTCATTATCCTTGGTGATTGCTATAGTCTTGTGATGATTCCTAATGACTCCATTAGCATTGACAAGCAATGAGTCTGCAATATACCCAACACTATAATCTGTATTGGCGCACACTTGCTGTGGTATCAATAAAATGAGACTTATTATTCCTAATAATAAATTCATAGCCTGTAACACTTATAACGTCCTCTAAAAATACACAATCTTTGCTTACCCTACTGATTATATGCACATTATACAAGCATATATTTTAACATAAAGAGAAGCGCCAGCACAACCAAAACCGTATTAATCTGGCGTCTTTGGCCTTGTACTATCATTATGATTACATATAATATAATACCAAAAGCTATGCCATTTGCTATACTATAAGTGAATGGCATCATCATGATCAAGACCACTGAAGGAATAGCAACCTCCAATCGAGACAGGTCAATCTTCTTAACTCCCTCCATCATCAGGATACCAACCATAATCAAAATCGGTGACGTAGCTGCCACAGGAACAACCCCTGCGATAGGCGCTAAAAAGATAGCGGCTAAAAACAATACTCCTGTTGTCAATGACGTCAATCCTGTCCTGCCACCTGCGATGACCCCCGCTCCACTCTCTATATAAGTAGTTACAGATGATGTGCCCAGTAGAGAACCTACAGTCGTCGCAGTCGCATCGGCCAACAATGCCTTGTCCATATTGGGCAGATTACCCTCATTATCGAGCATATCTCCTTTGCTGGCAGTCCCCAACAGTGTACCAAGAGTATCCAAGAGATCAACCAATGTAAAACTGATGATTACCACTATAACTGACAGGATAGAGTTGGAAGCACTAAATAGTCCAACTATATCTAGTTGAAAAGCTGTCGGACTGATACTAAGTTCTTGAAAATTATAACTATCTGGAATCTCGGTTACGCCAAGTGGCACCCCAATGATCGTCGTAATAACAACGGACCATATCATCGCCGCAGGAACCTTCTTAACCATGAGAATCGTCAATAATATAAAACCAATGATCGCTAATGCTACAGACGGGTTAGAGATAGAGCCAAGTTGGAGTATCTGTGGTCCTGCACTCTGAACTTCAGTGATCAATACTTCTTTATCAAATGGTTGATTATTTAATATCAGATCTATAATAGGCCCTTGATTCATGTCTATAATCTCAGCATTGTTGAGACCTATTAACGCAATAAAGAGCCCTATACCTGGTGCTATTGCAAACTTCAAAAATCCTGGTATACTCTCAATAATGAGTCGCCTTACTCCTGTCAAGGTCAAGAGCAGGAATAATACGCCTGAAAGAAATACTATAGCCAATCCTTGTTGCCAACTATATCCTAAGCCGAATACTACGGTAAATGTAAAGAAGGCATTGAGACCCATCCCTGGTGCCTGAGCAAACGGCAATCGGGCATAAACGCCCATAATCAGCGTGCCTATAGATGCTGCTACACAAGTAGCGATAAATACAGACGAATAACTCATCCCTGTCTGGGACAAAATAGAAGGGTTGACAAAGATGATGTAGGACATCGTCAAAAACGTTGTCAGGCCTGCCAAGACTTCATTGCGAACCGTAGTATTGTTACCAGAGAGATCAAAATATTGCTTCATCTCACTAACATAACAATTTCTAGTAACTGAGATGAAGAATCACTTCATTGGTCCCTAAATTGTACTATTATAGATCTGGTCCTGCTGAGACACTAAAAAAACAAAGCAAAGGACACCTGAAAAAGACCGTTGCCCGCATCATCTGCGAATAATACTCCAGCTGCTGGCTCCAAGTTGATATTATCTGCTAAAGCAATAGCATACCCGATCGTCGCCTTACCACTAAATGCAGTATCTCCACTTCCCGTTATAACACCTGCGGTAATATCTAAAGGCGCTATCCCACCAAAATAATACTTTCCTCCTGCCATAACATTAATGACCGAATTGCCGCCAAATCCGGATGAGAATGAAAACAATCCCAGATTTAACTTGTACGCAAAATTGTCAGAAACGAACCTACCACCGTTGAATGCTACATTAGAAATGGTACCACCATCAGCAAAAATAACGCTGGCTCCAGTTGGAGATCCACCAATGTTAGTTAGAATGCCGTTTCCAACTTCTATAATCCATTTTCCTGTGCGGTCGACTGGTTGTGAGCTTGAGTCTTGAGCCGAAAGGAATACAGAGCTGAATAATAATGGAAGAAGAATGTGTAAAATTTTCATACTAGCTTATTTCATTAAGTAACGCTTTAAATCTCGCTGACGCTTATAAACACCTCACAAATTAATTATTTCTTAGATCTAAATGAAAAGGATAGATTACTTGCTCCTTGATGAATCTTTTTTTATCTGAGAATTCATTAAATCATGCTGTTTATTCTGTCCACAATAGAATTCAGTCTTATGGATTTAAAGAGACTATGCTTATCATTACATGACTAAATCGAAGAATGATTCAAGCCGTCTATAACATCAGTGTATCACTTATCTTATTGATCCTCTTAATATCAAGTAGTTGCTCGACCTATAAGGACCAAGTGAGCTACATGGAATTAAGGAATAAATCGCTCCAAGATGAAGCAAGAAAGTCCATATCTCATTCAATCAAGCTAACATCTCAAGAGCAACGGTTGAATAAAATTTTGTCCGATCTTCAGCAGGAACGTTTGGATCACTACAAGAAAACTCATTTCTTTCCACCAGCGAGAAACTTTTATGTTTCTAAAGAGCATGTCGAAGAAACTGAATTGTTCAAGATATTGCAAAAAATGCCCAAAGGAGGTATGCATCACATTCATTCTACTGCCATGGGTGATCTGGACTGGGTCATTGATAGAGCGATAGACTTAGATGAGATGTACATTTATTGGTCAGATGACATTCCCGTTAAGAAAGGGACCTTACATGCCTATCAAGTTGATGAGCAACCTCAAGGATATTATGCTGCCAAAGAGATATTGACCTCAAAGGAAGATCTACAAGAGTTTAAGTCTTACTTTCTATTTGATAAAACTTTTGATCGGGACTCGACAGATATTTGGTCCAAATTTGAATCTATATTTGGTAGGCTCGACGGATTTGTCAATTATGAAAAAGTCTTTGAGGACTATCTTGTACATAGTTTTGAGTTGTTAACGGAGGACGGCATACAGCATGTTGAGCTCAGAATGCCTTTTGAAAACTACACTTATGGAGTCAATAGAAATGCCGATCTGTCAAATATTGAGCCTTTTGTGGCACAAGTCCGCAGCGCAGTCAACCGAGTTAAAATAAATTATCCCGATTTTACCATCAAAATAATTCATGCCAATCTAAGATTTAGACCTAACGAGGATATTTGGAAAGACATGCAAAACATGGTAACATGGAGACAACTGTATCCAGATCTTTTAATTGGCTATGACCTCGTCGCAGAAGAAGATGCTGGGCACACTACCTTATATCATTTAGAAAGTTTTCTC
>CAZJHC010000189.1:0-7186 GCA_964545645.1 uncultured Saprospiraceae bacterium | reverse complement strand
TCTAAATAGAAAAAGTATAGATGTAATAAAGCTACTACAGCGATGCTTATGTCTCTAATAATGTCCATATAACTCAGTTAATTGTTCTTATTCTCCAATGAGAATACAAATTACTATAATTTAAGTGGATCAATTTACGAATTTATGCTTCACGTACCAGGACTATATATACTCCAAACAATAGAAAAAGGGAGAGGAATATTTACCATGGAAGAACTCAGCAATGAGGATCTGATAGAAATATGTCCAATTATAAAAGTCCCTGAGGGTCAGTTGGCCCATCTTGACAAAACCATATTATTTGATTATTATTTTTTGTGGGAAGAGCCTGGTTATAGAGGATGTATAGTGTTGGGGTATGGGAGTTTGTACAATCATAATATCAGTCCTAATGCGGATATTGTGTTTGATTATTCTGACTCTACAGTTAAGATTATCGCTAATCAATCCATAGTCTCCGGAGCTGAAATATTTATAGACTATACAGGCAGTGGCCTCATGAAAGAGTCTGAATTATGGTTTGAACCGATTTAAAATGGTCTTATAATCGATATTATCGCCGTGGAATCAATGTCGTTGGAAAACTAACGATGCTCTCATGACCATCTGCACTTACTGCTGCTACGCCAAAGAGGTAGTTATCAATCACAACGTTAGCCAAGGTATAATCATCAACCTTGCCGACATATCTTGAGTACTGCCACTGTGGAGACGTAGTATCTCTCCAGTAGATCTTATATCCGATAATGTGCGGATCATCAGAGCTATCCCATTTTAATCGAGTAGAGGGCCGAACGGCCCCTCCTATCATCAAACCTGATGGCGGAGGTGGAGCCCAAGCGATTGATGCCAGAGATATCGCATTGACGGCGGTCAGTTTGGTTGCGTAGTCAAAATTGACATGTTTTAACCTATCGCCATACTCTATGCCATCTTCTATACGGATATCCTGATGCTGCTGATCATAGTTTTCATGAGCCTCCATGATGCGGACTCCTGCATATCCGGCATCGTTAAAAGGTCGGTGATGACCTCCTCGACCGAATCTATCAAGCCGATAGATCATGATTGGGTTCATCTGGGGCATATAGTCTGTAACTTTCTGATGTATGTATCTGGCTAATTGTCGAGAGATGCCATCCACTTCTCCACCATAAAATCGCTTCCATATCCTTTTTTGCTCATTTTCGTCAGGTGGGGCAGCCTCCGAGAATATCCTGAAAGACTGATTATCGATGACTCCATCTATCCCTGCGATATTGCCAATCATATCATTATTAATGATCCCTATGATGTCAATGCTGTCAGCTTTGGCTTTTTGTGCCATTATTTTACCTCCAAATAAACCTTGCTCTTCTCCAGATAACCCTACGAATATGATGCTACTTGCGAAGTCATACTGTGATAGAACTCGAGCGGCTTCAATGACTCCAGCCATTCCTGATGCATTGTCATTGGCTCCTGGAGAGTCATCGACACTATTGAGAGGATCAGAGATCCGGCTATCTATATCACCAGACATTATAATATAACGGTCCGGATAAATGCTGCCTCTTTTTATCGCCAAAACATTAACAATGTTGGTCGGCTCAGGTATCCTTCGACTTTCACCGGCGGGCACTACATCACTTAGGTAACTTACTTCCAGACATCCACCACAATCATTGCTGATGTTGTCAAATTCTGCTTTGATCCAGCGTCTGGCTGCACCTATGCCTCGAGTCTCCGATATCGTATCCGACAGAGTATGCCTGGTACCAAACGATGCTAACTTAGTGATGTCGGTCTGGATGCGATCTACAGAGCAGTGATCGATGATGTCGTAGAGACGGTCATCCAAGGCTAGAGGAAGATCGTTTTGACCAACGATAGTGATCATAGGAAGCATTAACAGTAAACAGAGTATGGAGCGCATAGGGCAAATGTTTATTCGGAGGATTAAATTACTCAAAGTTGTAGAATTTTAAAGGCGATTAATTTATTCCTAAGAACTCAAACCATCAAAATCATGATTCTCAATGGTCTAATCCAATGACTATGATTAGTCAACAAGATAAGTCTCTAAAACAGACCAAACATTCTCCAAAACTATCAGTTGGCCTTTGGCATTGGGATGCTTGCCGTCAGATAAATTTAAACTCTGTACACCTGCAACTCCGTCTAAGAGAAATGGGATGAGCCCAGCATCATATCTACTTGATAAATCTTTGAATATCTTAGAAAACCTTTCAGTATAATTCTGACCCATATTTGGTGGTGCTTGCATACCTGCGACGATGATTTGAGTATTGGGGTTTATAGCTTTCACCTTTTCTATAATCTTAGAGAGATTCTCAACGGTATTGTCCAGTGCCAATCCTCTGAGCATATCATTGGCACCAAGTTCTAATACGAATATGTCTACAGACTGTTGAAGAACCCAATCTATTCTTCCTAATCCACCAGCACTCGTCTCACCACTCAATCCCGCATTAATGATTTGGTATGATAGATTTAGACTGTCTATGCGTTGTTGAATCAAACTTGGAAAAGATTGCTCCTCAGAAAGTCCAAATCCCGCCGTCAGACTATCACCAAAAAACATGATCGATTTTTTGCTTTCAGTCATTTCATCAGATTTTTGAGATGTTTGAGCAGAATTAGTGACCTGATTCACAACATCTTGCTTATCATCAGGTTTATTTTTGCATCCCATTATAGAGAGGCTCATAGTGAAAATGAGAATCCAATAGTATTTGCTTATCAATTTGGACAACATGGAGTTGGTTTGTATGACTACATTAACGGAAGATTGCACAGCATAGTTTTAATATATAACAAGTAAGAAATAAATGAAGGCCATTCTCGAAGTAGAGGATTTAAAAAAATCCTATAAAGGAGTCAATAAAGTCCTTACAGTATTGGATGAGGTATATTTTACCATTAATGCAGGAGAGATAGTATCCATAGTAGGCCCATCTGGTAGTGGTAAAACAACATTGCTAGGTCTTTGTGCAGGGTTAGATATACCATCAAGTGGCAAAATCATACTTACTGGATCTAATATCACAGACAAATCAGAAAACCAGAAGGCGCAACTCAGAAATCAAAACGTCGGTTTTATCTTTCAAAACTTTCAATTGTTGCCAACATTGACAGCCATAGAAAATGTAATGATACCTTTAGAGCTCCAAGGGAAATCTAAAGGGGCTAAAGAAAAAGCTACCGATCTGTTAAACAGGGTTGGGTTAGGTGATAGAATCAATCACTATCCTACACAGTTATCAGGAGGCGAGCAACAACGAGTATCCCTTGCGAGAGCCTTTAGCAATACACCCAAGATCCTATTTGCAGATGAGCCAACAGGCAATCTTGATGAGGAGACCAGTGACATAGTCGAAGGATTGTTATTTGAGTTGAATAAAGAGCATGGGACGACGTTGGTCATCGTAACACACGATATAGAGTTGGCAGATAAGACACAGCGGATCATACGTCTCAAAGGCGGCCGTGTCGTCAGTGATTCTCCTACCTCACATGTAGCATAGGTATGGATAACAACTTAAGATATATACTGCTCACCGCCTACCGTGATAGTCGGAAGGACCGTACCAAGCTGGTGCTCTTTATGGCGGCTATTATATTGGGTGTGGCTGCTCTGGTAGCGATCAATAGTTTCAATTATAATCTTGTAAAAGATATTGACGAACAGTCTAAGACGCTCCTTGGTGCCGATATGTCTGTCACTAGTAATCGGGTTGTTCCAGAGCACCTGCAGCAGATATTGGACTCCATACCTGGAGATCGAGCTAGTGAGTTGGAGCTTTTTACCATGTCTTATTTGCCAAAGACTGATGACAGTCAATTTATCGCAGTAAAAGTCGTCCGAGGTGGTTTTCCGTTTTATGGAAAGTTGCTTACTGAGCCAGATGATGCTTTTGATCGGCATCGGTCTGAAGAGTTTGTCTTGGTAGATCACGGGATGATGCTACAATATGGACTGCAAGTGGGGGATAGCATCAGAATCGGCGGCGTCAGCATGGCTATAGGCGGTAGACTAAAAAGTACATTTGGCAGTATATCTGCAGGCTCCAGCTTTGCTCCTACAGTCTATATTACTCCTAAGATGTTAGAGCAGAGCAAATTAATACAACCTGGTAGTATGGTGGATTATGCTCAGTACTTTAAAGTGCCTTCGGATTTTGATCCAGATGCATGGGAGGATGCTCGACGCCAAACATTTCGTAACGAAAGTACACGGATCACTACCATCGAAGATCAGCGAGAAAACTTGGAAGAAGCCTTTTCTTCTCTTAATTATTTTTTAAATCTGGTCGCCCTTGTGTCTCTTATATTGGGATGTATCGGAGTGGCCAGCAGTGTCATGATATATCTCAAAAGTAAGATTAACTCCATTGCTATTTTTAGATGCCTTGGAATGTCTGGGGGACAGGCATTTTTACTATATTTTATACAGATTCTTGCATTAGGTGTCCTAAGTGTATTATTGGGCGCAGCATTGGGAACATTGATTCAGACTGCACTGCCTGTCGTACTTAAGGATTTCCTTCCATATGAGGTTGTGATGGATGTCTCATGGAAAGCCATCTTAGAAGGTTGCTCCATCGGTATTTTGATCACGATGTTATTCGCATTGGTGCCCTTAATATCTATTCGAAAGATAACTCCATTACGTACCCTAAGGGCTAATTTAGATCAAGAAGACAATCAGTTTGACTGGATGCGTATTTTAGTATATGCAGGGATAGTTGGAAGCATTTACTTGTTTTTATATCAGATGACTTCTAGTCTGAAAGATTCATTCATTTTCTTATTTAGCTTGATTGTAGCGTTCTTAGTTCTGTATGCTACCTCCAAGATGATCGTATGGGGTGTTAAGAGGTTTTTTCCCAGAAACTGGTCATATGTTCTCCGACAGGGATTGGCAAATTTATATCGCCCCAACAATCAGACACAGACACTGATTGTCTCTATAGGGTTGGGTACGGCTATTTTAACGACTCTATTTATCATCCAAGGATTGTTATTAGAAAATGTCGGATCAATGGATGCTGGCAATCAACCTAATATGATACTCTTTGGAATAGAGAAGGAGCAAAAAGATGATCTTAAACAGCTGACCGAGGAGTTTAATATGCCAATAATCCAGCAGGTTCCGATTGTAACGATGCGCCTTGCCGCTTGGCAGGGTAGGACGAGGCAAGATTGGCTGGCAGATACGGCACGTACGGCGAGTAGATGGGCCATTAATAGAGAAGCCAGAGTGAGTTTTAGAGATTCACTCAATGCGGATGAGGAGATTATTGAGGGGACCTTCACAGGTTCTGTGGCACCTGGAGATTCTATATTTGTGAGTCTGGCTGATAACTATTCTCGATCTCTTGATGTGAGTATCGGTGATGAGTTGGTTTGGAACGTCCAGGGGGCAATGATCACTACTTATGTCGGAAGCATTCGCAAGATAGATTTCCGGAGTATGCAGACTCGCTTTTTTATTCTATTCCCTAATGGTGTGTTGGAGAAGGCGCCACAGTTTCATGTATTAGTTACCAAGTCTCCAGATGTCGAGACCACAGCTAAGTATCGTAGCTCAGTAGTTAAGGCTTTCCCAAATATTTCAGTAATAGATTTAGGAATGATCTTAGTTACCCTTAACGATATATTGACTAAGGTTAGCTACATAATTCAATTTATGGCAGGCTTTAGTATTTTGACTGGTTTGATAGTGCTGATTAGTTCCTTGTTTTTGAGTAAGTACCAACGTATCAGAGAAAGTGTTTTATTAAGAACTCTTGGAGCTATGCGCAAGCACATTCTACAGATTAATTTTACTGAATACTTTTTATTAGGATCGTTTTCTGCATTGACAGGTATAATTCTTGCACTTATAGGGAGTTACTTTTTGGCAACACAACAATTAGAACTAGAATTTGACATACAATGGATGCCTATCTTTTTAGTATTCTTAATTGTGGTATCATTGACAGTAATTATAGGCATCTTTAATAGTAAAGAAGTACTCGATAAGTCTCCATTAGAAGTCTTGCGTCGAGAGATTTAGACATTCAGTTTGTCGAGAGATTTAGGCAATTTTAATTCAAATGTTGTGCCTTTACCTATAGCTGAAGATTTAATGCTAATGCTACCATTTATAAGGTCCATTAGTTTTTTAATAGAACTTAACCCTAAGCCAGACCCCTTGTATTCTTCTCTATTATGTAGCCTACTGAACATTTTGAAGATGTGCTTGTGATAAGTAGGCTCTATGCCAATGCCATTATCACTAACCTGCAATACATGAAAATTTGGTTCTTCCTTATAATCGATTGTAATAATGGGATTAAGGTTCTTGTTAAATTTTATACCGTTGTCAATTAGATTTCTGAGACAGAGGCCTAAAGCATTCTTATTAAAGTCAATCGTTGGCAGATCATGATAACTGATGGTGGCGTTTTTGGATTCTATTTCTTGGATTAAATCGTTTTTAACACTTTCTACAACTTTATTAATATCGACCATAGTGGTTGACAAAGAGTCTCCTAATGTATTGTTTTGAAAGGCATTGACATCTTCAATAAGTTGATTGAGTCTCTTTCCATTGTTTTCGATGAGATTGAGATATTCTGGCAAAGTTTGATATTTCTGCTCAACTAAGTCTTTATTTGCCAAATAGCTAAAACCTACAATACTCCTGATTGGCTCCTTTAAATCGTGAGATAGGATATTGTTAAAGTGACTCAGTTCTAAGTTGCTCAAGGTGAGTTGATCATTGGTTGATTCCAATTCTTTAGTTCGCTCTGATACAACCTGACGTAGCTGATCATTAAATATCTTTTTCTTAGTGATAGTCCGATACATGCCTATCATCAAAGAGATGAACAATACGGCAAGAGCAATCAGCAAATTGTTTTGAGCTTTTTTTTCTGACACTTGGGCGGTAAGTAGTTCATTAGCTTTTTCTTTTTGCTCTACATCAAATTTTATATTGAGAAATTGTACTTTTTGACGTTGTTCAGACAATGATAGACTATCCTTTAACTTGTCATACTCGATAAGATAGTTGTAAGCTTTACCCATTTGATTGGCTTTTTGTGCTAATCTGTGCGCACTGCCTAAGTAACTGTGAAGGGTAATAGAGTTTTGGTTTTTTTGACTTTCTACGGAAATCAATTTGTCATATATGGAC
>CAZJHC010000188.1:0-7248 GCA_964545645.1 uncultured Saprospiraceae bacterium | reverse complement strand
ATAGTAATAACCCATTACGCGGGACCGCCAATTTCTGGGCTTCTAGGATTATGGCTTTCCCATTCTCTGCGAGATAGTCTTTTTTTTGTTCCATACTCCAATTGAGTAGATCGGATTTGTTACTAGCCATTCCTATTGCCTATGATTTTAAATGAATAGGAGGCCAAGATAGCAATGATAGAGGCTAAAACAAATAAACCTCAGTGTCTTGATTCTCAATTTCCTCATTTAGATTATATGTAGTCTATTTTTTCTATAGAATGGAGCACAATTACAGTATCAGTGACTTGATAGCTATGTATTTACTAATAGTTGGATTTCAAATTATTATAATGATCTTCTGTATGAACTTCTCTATCATATAAGATTAGCATCAATCAGAATGGGAAAGCGACTGTTCTATTAGATCGTATAAGACTGGGCTCGAATGATGGAACGAGCGAAACCTATGGGTAAAAGAAAGCAAAACCACGTATTGCCATGATATGCCTGATAGATCATAATATGATTAGATTTAAAAAATAGCTACATATCAAAACTTGGCAGCCACATGCCAATTGTAGCCATAATACTCCCTACGACAATCCCCAAAGTGATGATCAATAATGCAGAGGAAAATATGAGCCTGTGTTGTCTTCCATGATTTTTGGAATAGAAGTACCACTGAACGATTATAAGAGGTAGGATGTAACTACAGGTATTAAGGAAGTTAAGTGCAGGCCCCTCAAAAGATTCAGGGTCAAACCCGTATGGCCTTTGAAAGATAAAGAACCATAACATCAACAATAATCTAAACAGCCACACTCCACTCATACATACGAACAGTCGGATTGCCCACTTTCTATGTTCAGTGATATGATGTCGTATAGCATGAGTTATAGTATAGTATGCCGAAATCATGATTAGTATAGCATTGATCGATATGAATATCGATCCGATTAGTCCCCCGACAGAACCTTTGACCCAAGAGAGGTATAATCCTGCTATACTGATCATAAAGGCAGCTAGGATATATGTACGACCGTTGATATGATGAAAGCGGGGCCATCGGTTGCGTATTTGTGGCATAAGTTGCAGTGGCCCACCTATTGTAATAATCCCAGCCAATAGTACATGAATTCCAAAAATGACAGTTCCCAATAGATCATCTGCCTCATAGCCATGCGGAGTATTGGTATTCCATCTGTCCCAGTTGTGCCTTATGGTGCTGAGTCCATATAGCCCTAATATATATAAGGCAAATATGAAATGGCTAATGACTACGACGATGAACCAACTTTTGACCGCTACTGATAGAAGTTTGACTGAGTTGTCCGTATTCCTCTTAGATTTATCCATGAGTTATCATTTTGCGGATAAATAAAAAGCATCTGATATACGGTTGTCTTCACATATGTGAAGAAACTGATTAGGCTACTTCTTTTCTAATCCTACTGAGGCTGCCTGGGTTGATGCCGAGGTAAGAAGCCACATATTTGAGAGGAATATGACGTAGGATATTTGGTTGGCGCTCTAAGAGCTTTAGGTAGCGTTCGTAGGCTGGCAACGTAGTCAGTTCTATACTCCTCTGCTTTTGTTTTTCCAAGCTTTCTTGCAGTATGAGTACAGTATACTCTTGTTGAGATTGGCCAAGATTACTGGAGCGATCGACATCATCTCGGCTTATCCTGAGTAACTCACAGTCCGTGACACACTCTATACACTCATTGGAGGGAGTCCTATGAAAGAAATGATGATAGGATGTAAAGAATCTTGGACCATCATTCAGATCGACTACGACTTCTTCTCCATGATCATCGATGTGATATTTCCTTAGATAACCAGATACGACAAAATTATGATAATGATGCACACTGCCGATCGAAGCTATACGAGTACCTTTTTTCACCTGGATCGGTTTAAAGAAGGTTCGGCAGATAACCTGGTCACTCTCAGGCATGTTTATGAGTCTATTGACATAGTCAAAAAAGCATTGAAAATAACGTTCTCTATCAGAGTTAAGCACGGGCATTTAAGGATGTTATATAAGTTTCATTGTAAAATTATGGCAATGTGTATAGCCGATTGCTAGCTAATCGACTAACACAATCAAAGTTGTGATAGAACATCTGGATCTTAGTCAGATTAGGCTTCTTGATAGATTTCACAGTAACTTCATATTGTATCGACGAAGACAATACCTAATGAATATTGGGACTCTTTTCATATGTCCACCTTTTGTCTACCCTATCAATGTTGAGTATAGACATTACCGTTATAGATTTAAGTATTGTTTGATTAGATATAAACAACTATGACAAAAATACAAGCTCTCCATATTTTGCCTGAGCAATTGGTATGCAGACTTTGGCTCTTGTTAAGCCTGTTTTTTCTGACGCATATTATCACTGCGCAAGAATTTCAATTTGTTGATGCAGTAGTTAATGCACCTACTTGTATCGTAGAAGGTCTTCTAAGTTCAAATGATGTGGCAGTCAGTCCAGATGGTAAGCATGTATATGTCACCGGAGAAGTCGATGATGCCATCGTAATATTGGATCGTAGTCCATTAAACGGCACACTTATTTATAAAGACTTCATTCAGAATGGTGTCAATGGCATTGACGCTTTGAACAGTCCAACAGGTATAACCATGAGCCCAGATGGATCACAAGTCTATGTAGCTAGTTATTTAGATCATGCGATTGTCGTCTTGGATCGCAATGAGATGAATGGAGCGCTAAGCTTTGCGAGTAAGGTTGAAGATAGTGTAGGGACTGTAATGGACCTGCAAGGAGCCGTAAGTGTGGCCATTAGTCCAGATGGTACAAACGCATATGTCGCTGCCTTCGATGATGATGCCTTGCTGGTATTTAGTAGAAACGTCAATAATGGTAGCCTAACGCTACTTGAAACATTTAAAGATGAAGTAAGTGGCATTAATGATCTGGATGGATGTAGAGATGTTATTATCAGCCCTGATGGGGCCAATGTTTATGTCACTGCATTTGACGATGATGCGCTCATAGTTTTTGATCGAGATTTAACGGATGATGGTAGATTAACAATGAATCAGACGATTAAAAATAATGTCAATGGCATATCACTTTTTGAATCCCCAAGGAGTCTTATTATCAGTCCTGATGGTAAAAACATCTATGTAACTGGCTTTAGTCAGAGTGCCTTGTTCACTTTTGACCGAAATGCGCTGTCTGGGTCGCTGACTTTCTCTGCAGTTAATGATAATGATGTAAATGGCCCTACCGGTCTTGTCATAAGCCCTGATGGTCTCAATGTATTCGTTAACTCTAACAATACAGATCAAGTTAGTTCATTTGTGCGTGATAGTGTGACGGGCTTATTAACATTTGGCAATAGTGTAACTGATGAATTAGATGGAGTCTATGGACTTGATGGGCCAAGAGGAATAGATATCAGTCCCGATGGTAAGCATATTTACTCTTGTGCGACTGTGGATCATGCATTAGCCGTTTTGTCTCAAGGGCAGCCTCATTTGTCTTTATCTATGCACGACGGGATAAAAGATCATAGTGGACATAGATATCATGGTAGAACCACCCCAACCGTCGAATTTATAGATGGTCCCTGCGGAAGTGGAGCTGTCATAGGGCAGACCAATGAGGATGTCGTCTTCCTCCCAGGACAATCTATGGATGGCATAGATGATTTTACCATATCTTTCTATGTCAAGTTAGACGGCCTTAACAATAGTAATAATATCATGAGTTGTGCTAATCCGACTAGATTTAATGAATTAATCATTGGATACAATCAAACAATCACAGATAAAGGATTTCATATCATCATAGCCAATCAGTTCTATCACTTTGCGGGCTCACAGGCATTACTTGATGATCTGAGTTGGCATCATGTTGTGGTAGTCCGAACAGGTAGCCAGGCGATCTTGTATGTTGATGGTATGCCGATTGGTGATCCGATTGTCGTAACCTCTGCGCCTTTAGAAGTTGATCCTGGAGGATTTGTGTTGGGTCAAGATCAAGATGTAGTAGGTGGCGGTTTTCAAGGAGGACAGAGTCTATTCGGCGCTATAGCTAATCTGGACATTTTTAGATACCCAGTTGATTCGGGCAGTATTGCGGGCTTAGTATGTACTTCTTGTCCGACTGCTGGAGTCCCATGTGATGATGGAAATACCCATACGATCAATGATGTCGAAGATGGTGCTTGTAATTGCCTCGGCATGTCTATAAATGAACCCTTGATATCTGTTCACTTTGAAGATAATCCAGATGATCAAGGGCCAAATCAATACGAAGGTTGTGGTAATGGCTTTAGCTATAGTAATGGACTATGTGGCAAGGCTCTAATCATAGAAAATAATACGTTTGATCATCTAAAATATAGTGGTCAAATTATTGACGGCTTGGGGGATTTTACCTTATCGTTTAATGCGCAGATTAATGATAACAATAGTGCCAATACCTTAATAAGTCTCGCTAACCGTGATCAAGCTGATGAGTTCTTAGTTAGCTATGAGCGGTCTCAAGGTATTATTGTAACTATTGACGGGATCTCTTATGTCATGCCGCTTACCTCTTTATTATTGAGTGATTTATCTTGGCACCACTTGGTACTCATCAGGGAGGGTCATCTGCTAAGTCTTTATGTAGATGGTGTAGATGAGCCTCGTACAATGATGGTATCAAACAAAATACTCAAAGTGGATCCTGAAGGATTTATCATAGGACAAGAGCAAATTGCAGTTAATGAAGGATATGAGCTAGATCATAGTTGGTGGGGAGAGATAGATCAGTTTAGAATCTTTCCTTTCGTATTAAATGAATTTTATATTGAAAGACTGGATTGTACTTTTTGTCCATTGACTAGGGCAATTAGCGATGATCCTATAGCATCGGATTATTATTATGCTGATCAGACACTTACTGCTACAGGTCAGATTCTAACGCCTTCAGAAGTCAAAATGCAAGCAGGCGATAATGTCGTATTGGGCAGCGACTTTAGCGTTGAATCAGGAGCACTGTTTGAAGCAGAAATAGATGATTGCCCACTCTCAGAACCTATAGTTACAGGCTATGTTGCCGATGTGGATGGCAATCAGTATCAAACTGTCAAAATAGGCATGCAAGAATGGATGGCTAAAAATCTAACAACAACAAAATATAATGATGGGACTCCAATCGCAGAAATCACCAATTCACAATTGTGGCAAACTGATATTAATGGAGCATGGTGTTATTATGACAACAATGCCAACAATGAATCTGACCACGGCAGACTCTATAATTGGTATGCTATAGAGAATATTAAAAACGTATGTCCCGCAGGTTGGAAAGTACCCACCGTAGTTGAATTTAAATATTTGATAGACTCAATCGGCCATCCCAATGGTGGGCAACTAAAAGAAGTAGGGTTGGACTATTGGAATTCGCCAAACAAAGATGCCTCCAATGCCACAGGATGGTCCGGAAGAGGTAGCGGTTATCGTCAAGATGACGGCACCTTCATTTCTATCAATAATATGGCAAATTATTGGACTCAAGACGAGATTCAGTCAACTCCCACATTTGCTCAATATTTCATTCTTTCTGCAAATAGTGGTAGTCTCGGATATGACCCCAGGGACAAAGGGGCAGGAAAAAGCATTAGGTGTCTTAAAGAGTGACTTTGGTGACATCATGGGAGTTTTTTGCTTCATGATTAGTCACTACTGCGTCAATGATATCTGGTTCGATCGGGAGGGTCCCCGTGACATCAATTTGGATAGAAGTAGTCATATTATCAAGGACACTTTGATAAACTGTGGACTGCCTGAGGTTTAAAAGAGGTTATAGTATTTCGCTGTTGCATCACTGGATAGTTCTTGAGATGAAGTCTATAAGTTGCGTTATAGACCAGAGCTTAGTTCTATCAACTCAATGGATTCAGAAGTAGATTGAGGCAATTCAGTATGATGCAGGAATATTCATATAAAAATTACTCAGGTCAATCAATCGTACTGTAGTTCGGACAATCGAAATTTTACGAGTATCAGATTGAGCACAATGATCATGGAGATGTCATTGGATTCACAGCTAAGAATCCAGGTGTTAAGGGAATCAAATTTGCTAAAGAGTAAAAGGCTATTTCTTCAGAGCGATTTCATTTTGGATTTGACACTAGTCCTTCTTTAAGAACTAGAAGTTTTCCATTCACAAGGTCTGGCAATTCTTTACTCTGATCATTTTGAGTAGATACGTTACTTAATATTACAATGAGCGTAATTGAAAAAGGCAATTTCACTGTAAAATTGCGATGTAATTAGTCATTTTGACTACCTTACTTTACAAACAATCAAATAATTAAATGATCTTCCGTAAGACACTATTATTACTATGTATACTCACAGCTTTTCAGCTGGTGGGACAGAAAGATTCAATACTTACTAAATCAAGCACTTACTCAGCCCTCAAGTGGCGTAATGTAGGACCTGCAATCACCTCGGGACGGATAGCAGATATTGCGATACATCCAGATGACAACAGTGTGATGTATATCGCAGTAGGCTCTGGTGGAGTGTGGAAAACCACTAATGCAGGTACGACCTATGAGCCTATTTTTGATGGCGAATCGAGCTATTCGATAGGTTGTATCACTATCGATCCTAACAACCCTCACACCCTGTGGGTAGGAACTGGCGAAAACGTCGGGGGCCGTCATGTAGGCTTTGGTGATGGAATCTATAAGAGTGATGACGATGGTGCCAGCTGGACTCATATGGGACTCAAGGAGTCAGAGCATATCTCTCGGATTATAGTACATCCTAGTAACTCCGATGTGATCTATGTCGCAGTACAAGGGCCACTATGGAGCAAAGGTGGTGAGCGGGGTCTTTACAAGTCTACCGATGGTGGCAGCACTTGGGAACATAAACTTGGTGATCATGTGTGGACCGGTGTAACTGAAGTCATTATGGATCCTAACAATCCAGATGTGCTGTATGCAGCGACATGGGATCGTCATCGCACGGTTGCAGCGTACATGGGTGGAGGCCCAGGATCGGGCATCTACAAGAGTACTGATGGGGGAGAGACATGGACTAAGACGTCCAAGGGACTCCCAACGTCTAATCTCGGCAAGACGGGATTGGCAATATCGCCATCTAATTCCGATATGATATATGCACCCATCGATACTGATCGCAAGACGCGACGACTCTATATATCTCATAACAGAGGAGCCCCATGGTCGAGACAGTCAGACATGACTTCTGGCGCCACCGGACCACAC
>CAZJHC010000187.1:0-7253 GCA_964545645.1 uncultured Saprospiraceae bacterium | reverse complement strand
CAATGGAAGGAGCAGAGCATTCAGTTTGTCATTTCGCCGCCGTGGTGGAATACGCTGTGGGCCTATGGTCTGTTCGCTATAGGTATTGTATTAGGTATTAGACAGATTATCAATATCCAGAGAGAGCGAGCCCTACGACTTGAGAGAGAAAAGAATCGAGAGAAAGAACTTGCCCAAGCCAAAGAGATTGAAAAAGCCTATGCTGAGCTAAAATCTACCCAAGCACAACTCATCCACTCTGAAAAAATGGCTTCTCTCGGTGAGTTGACTGCTGGTATTGCTCATGAGATCCAGAATCCGCTCAATTTCGTCAATAACTTCTCTGATGTCAGCAATGAACTGATCGATGAGATGAAGGAAGAGTTTGAAAAAGGAGATGTAGAGGAGGCCTATGCCATTGCCGCCGATATAAAAGGCAATCTAGAAAAAATAGCTCACCATGGACGACGTGCTGAGAGCATCGTCAAGGGGATGCTACAGCATAGTCGCAATAGCGAGGGTGAGAAAATCATGACCGACATCAATGCACTCTGTGACGAGTATCTACGATTGGCATTTCATGGTCTCAGAGCCAAAGACAAGGCATTTAATGCCACGATGACTACTGATTTTGATGAAGAAGTTGGTAAAGTCTTGATCGTCCCTCAAGATGTCAGTCGAGTGGTGCTTAATATCTTAACAAACGCCTTTTATACCGTTAACAATAAATCCAAGGAGCACGAAGCCGCTGACTCCACCGGGGCCTATGAGCCCAATGTCACTGTAAAAACCACGGCTCAAAAAGATACAATCACTATAGCGATCACTGACACTGGCCAAGGCATACCAGAGGAAGCAAGGAGTAAGATCTTTCAGCCATTCTACACAACAAAACCTACAGGTGAAGGTACTGGCCTCGGTCTCAGTATGAGCTACGATATCATCACTAAGGGTCATGGAGGACAATTGTCCGTAAATTCGAAAGATGGAGAAGGGAGTACGTTTACAATCAAAATTCCTCGTTTTGAGTAAGTTATTATCTATTATAGCTTTCACTTTATCTCTAGTACATTTAGCCCCATGTCAAGAAAACCAAGCCTTGACGTCCGCCGGAAATCAGATTGATCAAAGGAAAGCACTTTTACGAGAAACCAATTCGGATACTTTAAGACATAAACTACTTTTTAGCTTATATCTCCATTACAATGAAATAAATGTTGATAGTGCCATCAGTTATACCAATCAGATTATAGAACTATCAGAAAGCAAATTCTCTCCTATTCTTTTGGCCAGAATTCATACGTTAAATGCCTATAACTATTACAGCAGAGAACTCTACCAAGGCTGTTATAAAAGCCTACTACTTGGAAGAGAGGTACTTGAAAAGAACATAACTGCGCCGCTCAACCAATACGAACTGAATCATCTTAAGGTTGGCAATTCTAAACAAGCCTATCATTCTGTAAAAGGTCTAAATGCTCGAATATTTGGATTGCTTTTTAAAAAAACCAACAATGATGAATTAAGTATCCAAAATTATTTGGAGGCCCTACAACAATATGATTTGGCTGGTTTGGATAGTGATATTGCCGAAATCAAGATGAATATTGGCCAATTTTATTTGGAAAGAAAGAACTATGAACAGGCCAAGTTATATCTGGAAGCCTCAATGGAAGATTATCAATCCGTTAGAGATAAAAAATACCTCGGAGCAGTGTATGGGGATTTAGCTAACATCAAAGTAGCTGAAAATTCAATAGAGGCGGCAAAAGATTTATACGATAAAGCCATTGAGCATAATACTCAGTATAAGATATATACGGCTCTTATCAATGATCAGATAGACAAAGGACAATTATTATACTCTTTAGAGCAATATGAAGAAGCTAAGCATATAGTTCAACAAGCAATCCAACTGGGGCTTAAGCATAACTTAATTAGAAGAATATCCCGAGCGTACGAGTTGTATGGAAAGATTGATATGGCCATGGGCAATCATAATTCTGCAAATGTCAGTTTAATTAAGGCTGCAACTATAAAGGATAGCATGCAGCATAAAGCCACTAAGAATACCGCTCAATTTTATAATGCCATCTTAAACGATAATATTAAAAATGCTGAAGAAAGAGTACGTCTTTTGTCAGCTGAAGCAAAGGAAAATATTATCATCCTCTTTTTAGGATTTTTACTATCATCTATTATAGGCCTTCTGCTTTATCGTAACAATCGTCAAAAACAAAAGTCTAACGAGCAATTGAATCATACCTTGACCAATCTCCAATCGACTCAAGCACAACTCATCCACTCTGAGAAAATGGCATCTCTAGGTGAGCTGACAGCGGGTATTGCTCATGAGATACAAAATCCGCTCAACTTCGTTAACAACTTCTCGGATATCAGCAATGAGCTAATCGACGAGATGAAAGAAGAATTTGAAAAAGGGGATGTAGAAGAGGCCTATGCCATAGCCTCCGACATCAAGCAGAATCTCGAAAAAATAGCTCATCATGGACACCGTGCTGAGAGCATCGTCAAAGGGATGCTACAACACAGCCGCAATAGCGAGGGTGAGAAAATCATGACCGACATTAATGCGCTCTGTGATGAGTATCTACGATTGGCATTTCATGGTCTCAGAGCCAAAGACAAGGCATTTAATGCCACGATGACTACTGATTTTGATGAAGAAGTTGGTAAAGTCTTGATCGTCCCTCAAGATGTCAGTCGAGTGGTGCTTAATATCTTAACAAACGCCTTTTATACCGTTAACAATAAATCCAAGGAGCACGAAGCCGCTGACTCCACCGGGGCCTATGAGCCCAATGTCACTGTAAAAACCACGGCTCAAAAAGATACAATCACTATAGCGATCACTGACACTGGCCAAGGCATACCAGAGGAAGCAAGGAGTAAGATCTTTCAGCCATTCTACACAACAAAACCTACAGGTGAAGGTACTGGCCTCGGTCTCAGTATGAGCTACGATATCATCACTAAGGGTCATGGAGGACAATTGTCCGTAAATTCGAAAGATGGAGAAGGGAGTACGTTTACAATCAAAATTCCTCGTTTTGAGTAAGTTATTATCTATTATAGCTTTCACTTTATCTCTAGTACATTTAGCCCCATGTCAAGAAAACCAAGCCTTGACGTCCGCCGGAAATCAGATTGATCAAAGGAAAGCACTTTTACGAGAAACCAATTCGGATACTTTAAGACATAAACTACTTTTTAGCTTATATCTCCATTACAATGAAATAAATGTTGATAGTGCCATCAGTTATACCAATCAGATTATAGAACTATCAGAAAGCAAATTCTCTCCTATTCTTTTGGCCAGAATTCATACGTTAAATGCCTATAACTATTACAGCAGAGAACTCTACCAAGGCTGTTATAAAAGCCTACTACTTGGAAGAGAGGTACTTGAAAAGAACATAACTGCGCCGCTCAACCAATACGAACTGAATCATCTTAAGGTTGGCAATTCTAAACAAGCCTATCATTCTGTAAAAGGTCTAAATGCTCGAATATTTGGATTGCTTTTTAAAAAAACCAACAATGATGAATTAAGTATCCAAAATTATTTGGAGGCCCTACAACAATATGATTTGGCTGGTTTGGATAGTGATATTGCCGAAATCAAGATGAATATTGGCCAATTTTATTTGGAAAGAAAGAACTATGAACAGGCCAAGTTATATCTGGAAGCCTCAATGGAAGATTATCAATCCGTTAGAGATAAAAAATACCTCGGAGCAGTGTATGGGGATTTAGCTAACATCAAAGTAGCTGAAAATTCAATAGAGGCGGCAAAAGATTTATACGATAAAGCCATTGAGCATAATACTCAGTATAAGATATATACGGCTCTTATCAATGATCAGATAGACAAAGGACAATTATTATACTCTTTAGAGCAATATGAAGAAGCTAAGCATATAGTTCAACAAGCAATCCAACTGGGGCTTAAGCATAACTTAATTAGAAGAATATCCCGAGCGTACGAGTTGTATGGAAAGATTGATATGGCCATGGGCAATCATAATTCTGCAAATGTCAGTTTAATTAAGGCTGCAACTATAAAGGATAGCATGCAGCATAAAGCCACTAAGAATACCGCTCAATTTTATAATGCCATCTTAAACGATAATATTAAAAATGCTGAAGAAAGAGTACGTCTTTTGTCAGCTGAAGCAAAGGAAAATATTATCATCCTCTTTTTAGGATTTTTACTATCATCTATTATAGGCCTTCTGCTTTATCGTAACAATCGTCAAAAACAAAAGTCTAACGAGCAATTGAATCATACCTTGACCAATCTCCAATCGACTCAAGCACAACTCATCCACTCTGAGAAAATGGCATCTCTAGGTGAGCTGACAGCGGGTATTGCTCATGAGATACAAAATCCGCTCAACTTCGTTAATAACTTCTCGGATATAAGTGGAGAGATGATAGATGAGGCATTAGAAGAAATGGACAATGACCCTGCAGAAGCGAAAGAGATACTCTCAGACCTCAAAGGCAACTTAGTAAAAATATCACACCACGGTGGCAGAGCCAGCAGCATCGTCAAAGGGATGTTAGACCATAGCCGAGCCAGCTCTGGAGAAAAGACGCCGACAGACATCAATGCACTTTGCGATGAGTACCTGCGACTCAGTTACCATGGCCTCAAAGCAAAAGACAAAAGCTTTAATGCATCATTAGAGACTGATTTTGACGAAAGTCTACCTATGATCAATGTAGTCTCGCAAGACATAGGACGGGTGCTGCTTAATATTCTGAACAATGCATTCTTCGCCGTTAACGAAAAGATAAAAAAGAGTAGAGTTGCAAATTATAACGCTAAAGTTGTAATAAAAACAAAAGCGATTTCGCCCTCTGGAGGGGGTTCAAGAGGTGGACTTGGCAAAGAAAGTGCGGATGCCCTAAGTGGAATAAAAATCACCATCACCGACAACGGCACAGGCATGTCCCAAGAAACCATTGATAAGGTCTTCCAACCTTTCTATACTACTAAGCCCACAGGCCAAGGGACAGGATTGGGCATGAGCATCAGCTATGACATAGTGACCAAGGGGCATGGTGGGACGTTGAGTGTGGAGAGCACAAAGGGTCAAGGAAGTACTTTTATAATAGTTTTTCCCAAAGGGAATTGAACACTAAATTTGACGGATTTTATAGAACCACTAATTCAGTTTGTTAAGAGCTAAGATCAACAATAAGCAAGAAATCATAAAGGTCATGGTTAGATATAACCCTCTATATATCTTACAATCCCTATCTTTAGCCAAGGTCGACTTCTACCTATCGATTTTACAATTCAATGAGTAATAACCAAGAAAACATATCAAACTCACCAGCACGAAAACTGGCAGCCATCATGTTCGCCGATATCGTTGGCTATACTGCACTCATGCAATCCGATGAAAGGACGGCCAGTGCCCTTTTGGATAAGTTTTTAAAGACTATAAATCAGCAAGTCCTTAGTCACCATGGAAAAGTTGTAAACAACTATGGTGATGGCTGCGTCTGCACTTTTGATAGCGCTGTGGATGCCATCTATTGCGCCAAGGATATTCAATCCAATTTTAGCCAAGATCTTAAGGTGCCCGTTAGAATAGGACTCCATAGTGGAGATGTCATCTATAAGGAGGATAATGTCTTTGGTGATAGTGTCAATCTCGCCTCTCGCATCGAATCTATGGGCATTTCAGGAGCCGTATTGCTCTCTAAGCGAGTCCGTGACGTGGTCAAAAATCAGTCAGACTTGAGCTTACACTCATTAGGCCATTTCGAGTTTAAGAATGTTGAAGAGCCGATGGAAATTTTTGCCCTGGCCAATGAAGGATTAGTGGTTCCTAAGAAAGATCAACTCAAGGGTAAGTTTAAAAAGAAAAATACACTAAGAAATAAGATTCTTTTGTCTACAATGCTGATAGCTGTTGTTATAGCTTTTGGACTATGGAGTTTAAATAGGTCATTAGATCAAAGTCTTGACGTATCAGGAGAAAGCATTCTTGAATCCCCTAACACCCCTCTCCCAGAAGAGGTACGACAAAAAAAGGTGGCCGTAATGGTTTTTGACAACCAGACTAACTCATCAGACCTGGATCCTCTCGGTCTGATGGCTAACGATTGGATCACTCGTGGTTTACTGGAGGTTAATAAAGGTAAGGTCATCAATGCAGCCAATGTGCGTAATAACATTGCACTCGCTTCATTGAGTGGTGGCGCTAATCCAGAGTTCGCTAGAGCTACTGGTGCTGATATATTGATCCAAGGTAGATACTATCTGGCTGAAGACCAGATCATTATCTATTCAGACATCGTAGATGCCTATAAAGGAACCATTATACATGGATTGGAGCCTGTTAAAGGGAATGTGAATGATGCACTGATTCTAATTGAAGAACTCAGTCAAAAACTGGTTGGATATTGGGCGACAGCTGGCATGAATAGATATAGCCAAAAGGTTCCCAAATATGAATCCTATAGACTCCTATTGGAATCAAATGAATACTGGGTATCTGATCCTGATAAGGTAGAAAAACTACTTCTCAGATCATATGAAGCCGATACTACTCACTATTCTGCTCTAGTGCGGCTTTGTACTCTTTATGCTGTTCTTGGAAAGAATGCATCTATAGATTCTATAATTCAATTTTTAGGGAGTAAGACAGATTATCTAAGTACATGGGAGAATTTAGAACTCAACCGAGAAAGAGCTCGCTTAGACTTGAATCCTGAGCTAGAATTAAAAGTGGCGTTGGAGCAGTTAGAAATTGACTCTACTATCAATAAGCATAATATTGCATTCATATTGCAAGGAATGAATAGATTGGATGAGGCACTACAAATGTATAGTGATGGGCTAGAACAATCTGCTGCAGCTAAGACCCCAAGAGGGCAATATACAGTGAGTAAGGTGATACATATTCTTTTTAATCAAGGCAAATACCAAGAAGCTCTCGATTTAATAGAAAGTATGCCTGCCGAGCCCGTTCATGGACTAATCATCTATACACATTTCAAGTGTCTGGTCAAACTCAATAAGTATGACGATATAGAACCCGCTATTCAGAATTATAAGACTCGTTTAGGTAGTCCTGGGGAGTTTCAGGCTCTTTCAGGTGTTCTAGCTGCTTTATATATATCTAACGATTCGAGATTTGAGCATTACGCCGATAAAGTTAGGGCATTAAACGAGAGTTTTGAGCTTCCTAAGCAAGTCCGATGGGTCAATGCACAGAATGAATATATGGTAG
>CAZJHC010000186.1:0-7256 GCA_964545645.1 uncultured Saprospiraceae bacterium | reverse complement strand
TTTTATGGAGATCTCTTTTTATTACCTTATCATATTCTTGCTTATCACAATCAGCAAACTCTTGAAGCCACTCAGGATAAGCATCTTTTTCTACAACCGGTAATAGGGCTTCAAGTGCATCTTTAGCATCGGCATGAAAACATAGATCTACAGGAACATTTTTATTAAATTCTGCCCTGTCTATTTCAATATGTATTTTTTTGGCTTGAGTAGCATAGGCATCCAATCTGCCGGTGACCCTGTCATCAAATCTCATCCCGATTGCTATCAACAGGTCACATTGATTCGTTTTCATATTGGGACCATAATTGCCATGCATTCCCAACATGCCTGCATAAAGTGGATGATCTGTAGGGATTGTAGAGAGACCATGTACTGTACAACCTACAGGAATACCAGTTTTTTCTACAAACTCTCGAAACACCTCCTGGGCTTTAGCAATATGAATGCCGTGTCCAGCCAGTATAAACGGTTTCTTGGCGGCCTTGATCATGGCCACTGTCTCGGAGACATCAGATTTTTTAAGTCGAGGTAGTGGATGATAAGACCTGATCTTAGGGTTTATAACAGGCTCAAAGTCTAACTCTCCAATCTGCGCATCTTTGGTTATATCTATGAGTACAGGTCCAGGGCGCCCCGAGTTAGCTATGTAAAAGGCTTTGGCAAAAACCTCTGGCACCTCTTCGGCATTGGTTATTTGGTAGTTCCACTTAGTTATAGACGTGGTACATCCGATGACATCTATCTCCTGAAAGGCATCAGAGCCAAGTAAATGACTAAACACCTGACCTGTGATACATACGAGGGGAGTACTATCCATCAATGCATCTCCAATCCCAGTGAATAGATTGGTCGCACCTGGTCCGGAGGTCGCCATGCAGACTCCTGTCTTACGGGTCACCCTTGCATAACCTTGTGCTGCATGTATTGCTCCTTGCTCATGTCTGGTCAGTATATGACGTATCCGATCTTGATATTTATAATGACTATCATATATGGGCATGATAGCGCCACCAGGATAGCCAAATATTAAGTCTACATCCTGTTGCAATAGGCACTCCATTACCGCATCAGCACCAGTCATTCTTTTGGCCTGGGTTGCTTTAGACTTTTGTTTTCTAATAGATGTTTTTCCCATCATTTTAAAATTCATCCGTGACACATCCTTCGCTTGCAGAAGACACTGTGTAACGATATTTCTTTAATATTCCTGAAACGGGTCGCTCTGGCCTTGTCCAGTTTTTCTTGCGGTCTTTTAATTGTTGTTCTGATAGTTCAACGGCGATTAAATTCTTCTTGGCATCGATCGTGATCACATCGCCATCTTGTAGTAAGGCAATACCTCCTCCGCTATAGGCTTCTGGAGTAATATGCCCGACCACGAATCCATGCGTACCTCCAGAAAATCGTCCATCGGTGATCAACGCCACCTCTTTACCTAATCCTGCTCCCATAATGAGGGAAGTCGGCTTAAGCATCTCCGGCATGCCTGGACCGCCCTTAGGTCCGCAGTATCGGATTACGATGACATCGCCTTTCTTAATTTTTCCATCTTGGATAGCACCATTGGCATCATCTTCTGAGTCAAATACTTTGGCGGTACCACTAAAAGTCAATCCTTCTTTACCTGTTATTTTGGCTACGGACCCTTCAGTAGCAAGATTCCCATATAGTATCTGTAGATGTCCCGTCTCTTTGATAGCACTTTTTACCTGATGGATTACTTTCTGTTCCTGTCCGAGAGCTGTGACAGTATCAAGATTTTCCGCCATACTCTTGCCTGTAACCGTCATGCAGTCACCGTGAAGCATACCTTCATTTAACATGAGTTTCATAACAGCCGGTATTCCACCGACTTTATGTAAATCTTCCATTACAAACTGTCCACTGGGCTTAAGGTCTGCCAAAAATGGAGTATTGTTACTGAGTGTCTGAAAGTCATCTATGGTTAAATGAATGTCGGCAGCTTTGGCCATGGCCACCATATGCATCACTGCATTGGTAGATCCTCCCAGGAGAATAATTAGTCTGATAGCGTTCTCAAAAGACTTACGAGTCATAATATCTCGTGGCTTTAAGTCAAGCTCTAAGAGATGACGTATGGCCTTACCTATGCGTTGGCATTCATCTATCTTATGGTCGCTAATGGCAGGGTTGGACGCATTGTAAGGTAGAGACATACCAAGTGCTTCAATGGCTGATGACATCGTATTGGCCGTGTACATGCCTCCGCAAGCTCCAGCGCCAGGGCATGCATTTTTGATTATTTCTTTAAAAGTATCTACCGTTATATCTCCGGCTATCTTCTGACCTAAGGCCTCAAAAGAAGAGACAATATCCAATTTCTTCCCGTCGTGAGAGCCTGGAGCGATTGTTCCCCCATAAACCAAAATTGATGGTCTATTGAGTCTTCCTATGGCCATCATGGCACCTGGCATGTTTTTATCACAGCCTACTACAGTTACTAGTCCATCGTACCATTGCGCATTGACTACAGTCTCTATGGAGTCAGCGATTATATCTCTCGAAGGCAAAGAATACTTCATCCCATTGGTCGCCATAGACATTCCATCGCTGACTCCTATGGTATGAAATATCAATCCAACCAAATCTTCTTGATTAACCCCTTCTTTTATTTTGGCAGCGAGGCCATTGAGATGCATATTGCAAGGATTACCATCCCAACCGGTGCTGGCGATACCTATCTGGGGTTTCTTCAGATCCTCACTATCCAGGCCTATAGCATGTAGCATTGATTGTGCTGCGGGCCTTGTCTCATCCTGAGTAATCGTTCTACTATATTTGTTCAACATGCTTTCAAAATATCCTATAAAAAAAGACCATCCTCAAGGAGAATGGTCTTACTTATGTTATCGATAATCATACCATTCTATCTGCGCTACGTGACGACCACGATGACGCTGATAATAATTGATATGATCATTCCTAATTTCATTACAATGAATTAAAGGTGCACTATTTTTTCTCTTAGTCAAAACTTCCATCTTAATAACTTGCTTAGATTATACTATAGCTACCTTCTTTAACACTTTTAAGTTTGATATCCTCTCCGAGGATCAAGGATTCGATAATATCACCCAACTGAGAGCATGAGTAGCCAACATCTGGATTCAAATCCTCTGTCATGATACTTTTCTCCATGCAGTGATCCACTGCATCATAGATGTCTTGAGCTTCTTTGATCATATCAAAGTGTTCTAACATCATCGCTGATGACAATATCATGGCTACTGGATTAGCAATATCCTTACCAGCCCCTTCGGGATAAGAACCATGAACTGGCTCAAAGAGACAATGATCCTCCCCGATCGACGATGATGGCAATAAACCGAGTGATCCAGATATAACTGATGCCTCATCAGACAGGATATCACCAAATAGATTGCCAGTTAGTATTACGTCAAATCTCGAAGGATTGAGGATGATCTGCATGGCAGCATTATCGATATACAACTGAGTATAGGTCACTGAAGGATATTCTTTAGCTACCTTATCTACTGTTTCCCTCCAAAACCTGGACACCTCGAGGACATTTGCTTTATCAACTAAGCATAGTTCGCTACGTCTATTCATAGCACTTTTAAAGGCTGCATGGGCGATGCGCTCAACTTCATATCTCTCATAGCTCATCACATCGTAACCCATGGAGTTTTCCTCATTTCTCCCGCTATCGCCAAAGTATATACCTCCAGTTAGTTCTCTATAAATCACAAAGTCTGATCCTGCGACATTTTTGATAGGAGACAATCCTAATAGCTTTTCGTAAGCCTTAACTGGGCGTATATTGGCAAATAAGCCTAAAGCCTTGCGTAGTCCTAATAAGCCTTGCTCAGGTCTTACTTTTAAGGTGGGATCAGCATACTTAGGAGTGCCTATTGCTCCCAACAAAACGGCATCTGCCGCAAGGGCGATATCCAGTGTCTCTTTAGGAAGGGGCTCACCGGTCTTATCGATAGCAATGCCACCCATAAGAGCCTCTTTAAATTTAAAATTGTGCTTATACTTCTCTTCTATCGCACGGAGCGCCTTCAATGCTTGAGCCATGACTTCTGGCCCAATTCCATCTCCCGCCAAGACTGCTATATTTTCTAATTTCTTCATGTCTTTATTAATAAATTTCTTGAGCCGCCTCAAATATTTTTATTTCCTCTTTCATATCCTGTAAATAATCAATGTCATCAAATCCATTGAGCATGTTTCCTTTTTTATATCCATTGATCTCAAACGATTCTGACCTGCCTGTCTTAACAAGTGTGACAGTCTGATTTGGCAAGTCAACGATGATTTCAGCTTTGGGATCATCATAGATCGCATCAAATAATACTTGAGCAAACTCATCTGATACTTGCACCGGCAATACTCCGATATTAAGGCAGTTGTTTCTAAATATATCAGCAAAAAATGATGAGATCACACAACGCAAACCAAAGTCATAAACCGCCCAAGCGGCATGCTCTCTTGAAGATCCAGATCCAAAATTCCTACCCCCCAGTAAGATTTTTGCTCCAGCATATTTTGGATCATTCAAAGGAAAGTCCACTATAGGAGTGCCATCACTTTTATATCTCCAATCTCTGAAGAAATTGTCTCCAAAGCCCTTGCGTTCTGTCGCTTTTAAGAATCGAGCAGGGATGATCTGATCGGTATCCACATTTTCTATTGGCAAAGGGTATGCTGTACTAGCCAATACTTCAAATTTGTCGTAAGCCATAATATGGTGCTAATTATGCGTTAATTAATGTTCTTGGATCTGCTACTACTCCTTCGATAGCTGTCGCCGCAGCAACCAATGGAGATGCCAAGAGTGTTCTGGATCCTGGTCCTTGACGACCCTCAAAATTTCTATTCGTCGTGGAGACCGATAACTTTCCTGCAGGAATTTTATCATCATTCATCGCTAAACATGCTGAACATCCTGGCTCCCTCAAGACAAATCCTGACTCCTCGATGATCTTGTCTAAACCTTCTTCTTTTATTTGATCTACTACCTTATGTGATCCGGGCACCAACCATGCCGTGATATGATCGGCTTTCTTTCGACCTTTGATAATAGAACAAAACGCTCTGAAGTCTTCAATACGGCCATTGGTACACGAGCCCAAGAATACATAATCTACTTGTTTGCCAAGCATATGGTCTCCCTCATGGAACTTCATATATCCAAGTGACTTCTTATAGGTCAACTCCCCACTCTCAACATCTGCAGCTCTAGGTATGGATTGAGTTACCCCAATACCCATCCCCGGATTCGTACCATAAGTGATCATTGGTTCTATATCAGCAGCATCGTATGTAAACTCTGCATCAAAGATTGCATCATCATCGGTCTTTAGAGTCTTCCAATAAGACATCGCTCTGTCCCAATCTTCCCCTTTGGGAGCATGGCGTCGACCCTTTACATAGTTAAAAGTCTTTTGATCGGGGGCTATCATCCCTCCCCGAGCACCCATCTCTATAGATAGATTGCATACGGTCATCCGCCCTTCCATAGTCATATCCTCAAAGACTTGGCCGGCATACTCAACAAAATAGCCTGTCGCTCCGGAGGTAGTTTGTTGTGATATAATATATAAGGCAACATCTTTTGGCGTAACTCCAAATCCAAGGGCTCCATTCACATTGATACGCATCTTCTTAGGCTTGGGTTGCATGATGCACTGCGCCGACAGTACCATCTCTACCTCAGAAGTGCCAATACCAAATGCAATTGCTCCAAACGCTCCATGGGTAGAAGTGTGAGAGTCGCCACACACGATGGTAGAGCCCGGTAGAGTGATCCCATTCTCTGGACCGACTATATGAACGATGCCATTATTCTTATGTCCTAATCCCCAATGAGATATTCCATATTGATTCGCATTATTTTCCAGCGCTTTCAATTGATTGGCCGATAATGGATCTGCTACAGGAAGATGTTGATTCCATGTCGGTGTATTGTGATCCGCCGTGGCATAGGTCTTTTCGGGGTACATCACTCCGATTCCTCTACTCCTGAGGCCTACGAACGCTACAGGACTCGTCACTTCATGTATAAAATGTCGATCTATAAAGAATACATCTGGACCATCTTCTATTTTTCTGACCACATGTGCATCCCAGACTTTATCAAATAATGTATTTCCCATGATTCAATTTCTACGCTAATTGCATTTTAGTTATAATTATAATACCAGTCGACCAATCCAATTTGACCATAGCATACCCCTCTTTAGATTCGAGCTTATCTATCAGGTTCCTTGCTATCTTACGGTGTCTTTCTGGCCAAGTATCTTGTTCGTTCATATCATCGATGAGATATATGCCTCCATCGTTTAAGAGATCAAGTGCTCTATCTAGGCTATCATATTTGCCAGGCCAGGCATCAGCAAATATTAAATCAAATTTTTCTCCATCATAATTTGACAGCCATTTTGTCCCATCTTGACAGATCAATTCCACTCGATGATCTTCAGAAAAATAACCTTCTGCTATAGAAATTAAATAAGGATCATTGTCAACAGATACCACTGTGGTGTTTTGGTCTGCACCTTCTAATATCCACGAAAGTCCGAGGCCAATCCCAGTGCCCAACTCTAATATGTTAGATCCAGGTTTGGTGGCGACAAGCGTCTTTAAAAGTGCCCCTAATCCGAAATCTGAAATCATCGAAAATTCGATATCAACAGACTTTTGCTTTATTATAGGATAGAGGGAGGGAACATTATGTGTTACTAAATCAATCATAGTACCATATTCAGTTGATCAATTGATATACGATCTACGTTAAGCTACAGCAACATTTACTCCCTTCCAGATGACCTGTAAATCTTCATCAACGACTTCTTTTTTAGCGTCGGCGACTTCGAGGAATATTTTATAAGCAACGTCCAATTCTCTTTTGGTAAGGTTTATACCCAATTCTTTGAATCTGAAAGCCAGTGCGGCTCTTCCTGAACGTGCTGTTAATATGATTAATGATTTGTCTAAGCCTACTTCTACTGGATCTATTATCTCATAAGTATCTCGAGCTTTGATCACACCATCTTGATGTATACCCGAAGAATGCGCAAAAGCATTTTCTCCTACTATTGCTTTATTGGCTTGGACGGACATACCCATTTCCATAGATACCTCTCGGCTCAATGGATTGAGTAGCCTACTATTAATATTAGTATAAAACTGCTCTGGCAATCGGTGCTTTATGATCATAGCCACTTCTTCGAGTGAGCAATTGCCCGCTCTTTCACCGATGCCAT
>CAZJHC010000185.1:0-7322 GCA_964545645.1 uncultured Saprospiraceae bacterium | reverse complement strand
ATCAAATATAGATCTGTTGATCTCTATCTCTTCGATCTGAGATTGGTGCTCATAGATCAATACGTAGTCTCTGGCCTTGAGTACTGCAACAGGTGCGATGTTAATAGCCGCTGCAATCTCTGGAGGCAGGGAGGTAGGTGTCGGCTCTCTGGCAGGAAAGTTCATGTGATATACATCCTGAGTGCAGTTCACAATCAATGGACCACTGATTGTATCAAAGATGATGCGCTCCTTGGTATCTTTAGCTATGCTCTTTATGACATGGGCGGTGGCTAATGTAGCATGGCCACAGAGGTCCATCTCTATTTCTGGAGTGAACCATCGCAGATCATATCGATCTCCTTTAGCTATGAAGTATGCTGTCTCCGCCACGGCATTTTCTTTGGCAATGTGGAGCAGGGTGGCGTCTGGCAGCCACTCTGTTAAGGGAACTACACAGGCAGGATTTCCGCAGAATACCTTATCTGTAAAAGCGTCTATTTGATATAGTGGCAGTTGCATTTTATTTTAATTGAAGGCTCTAAGATTCTTTAATAATCGAATTTACTTGGAATTGTAATTCCGGGATTAAATCTTTTTCAAACCATGAATTCTTTTTCAACCAGATGTTATTTCTCGGTGATGGGTGCGGTAAAGGAAAGAAGGTGGGGAGGTATTCGTGATAATGTTGTACCATTTGAGTGAGGGTCTTCTACTTATTTGTATTGAGGTAGTAGCGTTGTGCGTACTGACCTATTAGTAAGATTAACTGTAGTTTATCCATTTTATCAAACAGCACCTTGTGCCAAGTAGGGGCACATTCTTGCCGTGGAGGCAAATCGCCACTCTTGCCAGTCCCTGGGTAGCAGAATCCCATCGGAACGATAGCAAAAAGATGGGGATTATAAAACTGCCCAGTATCGACACCGAGCCACTCTCTAAGACGAATGCCACTCTTATCATCCCAAGGCACTCCTGTCTGATGAACTACTCTTCCTGGGGCTTGCCCGACGATAGCAATTTTACTGCTGCGGTTTGCTGCAAGGATAGGATTAGTTCCATGAGGCAGATGAGGCTTACAGATGGTACATTGTCTTACTTCGGATATGAGCGTATCCATTATAGCAGATTACTTTTGTCAATGCTTAAGATATCACATGACTCTAAAAATGTAACTAAAAGAAGGTTCAATGTTGAAAAATTACCTTAATAGAATGAGAGGTTTTATGAATTTGGCAATGATGTCTTTCGTGTTACTTCCTTCAAATTGGATTTTCGATTATGGGCATCATTGTCCGCAAGATGACTGATGATATATAGATTCATTCAAAGTATCATTACGTTATAAAAGGTTTAAGACTTTTGTATCTGTCAGGCTTATCAATTATTTAATATACTATTGCATTTTTTTTAAACTAATAGATCATATGAAACATTTATTAACCTTATTGTTATTAGCAATCAGCACAATTATGATTGCTCAAGATATCAACTGGCCTTCGATGGATAAGAGTCCTATGGACATAGCTACGTATCCATCTCGAGCTGCTTTTGCTAACTATCTCGATGATGATGATCCAGATAAGACTCCTAAGATCAAGGCAACTTATAGCCGTCCATATAAAAATGACAGAGTTATATTCGGAGACTTGGTCAAATATGGAGAAGACTGGAGATTGGGTGCTAATGAAGGTACTGAAGTCGTGTTTTATCAAAATGTAGAGATAGATGGAACGACGATCCCAAGAGGAGTTTATAGACTATTGGCTGAGGTTAACGAAGATCATTGGAACATAGTAGTAAGTGGACATAGGTTCACAGCAGGAGCCAACAATATGGATGCGTCCAAAGAGCTCGGTCGATTCATGGCCAAGACTAGTGCTTCCAATACTGTCAGAGAGCAATTTACTATTGGATTTCAAAAGGTAGATGAAGGTCACGTAAACATGATTTTTGCATGGGATGCTACCCAAGCGGTTCTTCCTATCAACCTAAATGCTCCAACGATGGATGGCGAGGATGCAAGCCCTATGGATATGGCATCTTATCCTGATAGATCAAGATTTCAGAATTTTTTGAAGCCTGAGGAGGTTGAGGCCAACCAACCAAAGATTAGAGTAGTTTACAGTCGCCCGCAGATGAAGGAAAGAAAAATCTTCGGAGGTTTATTAGAGTTTGGAGAGATGTGGAGAGTAGGGGCTAACCAAACAACGACAGTATCATTTTTTGAGCCTGTTGTTATTGGTGGCAAAGAATTACGAGCTGGTACTTATGGATTGTTTGCTAAGGTTCATGCGGACAAGTGGGAGTTCATCGTACATAGCAACACAAACTCTTGGGGACATGCCAATCATGATGAGGAGACTAACCTTGTCACTATAGAGGCTCCAGTTGAGAAAACAGCTGAAACTCTTGAAGCAATGTCTATAACATTTGATGAAGCTGAGAATGGTGATGTTCACATCGTCGTAGGATGGGAGGATTCTATGGCAAGACTTCCTGTGACTTTTAAGTAAGAGATATAAAAGAGTAATTACTACGGTGATTACTAAAAAAATAGAGGGTCCTACATTAGGACCCTCTATTTTTTTTGGGTTGACTATTTCTCCGTCGCCATACGATTAAGGATCTCTATTTACAGGAGTATTATTCTATTTAATTTCTTCTGTGCCGTCACTGTGTAATGCGAACCGACCTTTGGTCCGTGAATGAACCATCTCCGCTTTGCCCCAAGGCCAACCTCCGAATTTGGATCGTTGGTAGTCAACAAAGGTTTGTTCTATCTCCTCTTGACTATTCATCACAAATGGCCCATGCTGTACTACGGGCTCATTGATTGGCTTGCCTTCGAGGAGTAACATATAGCTCTCTTGACCTCCGTTTTGGATATCAATATCTTCGTTTGATACCACATTTATAGATTGACCGGAAGGTATATCTTGCCCATCAATACGCATCTCTGCACCTTTATAGTAGTATATACTCCGATGGGCTTCAGATTGAGTACTTGGCAGGGTCCAGGATGCATGCGCATCCATCTTGATCGTATAGATACCGACGGCGTTATCAGGATTGGCGGCCCAAGAGTCTGGGGTTGATGGTACGGCCTTAGTATCTCTTATAGCACCTGCTATGATGCGTATGATGGTTTTCTTATTGATTGTGTCTATATGTGTGATTTGAGGTATGTCTTCTTTCCAGAGCATTTTAAAATGAGGATCTACCATCTTGGACGCTTTCGGAAGATTGAGCCAAATTTGAAATATTTCCAAAGAATTCTTCTTGTCATCATGAAGTAAAGGAAACATCTCAGAGTGCTGTACTCCTCTTCCTGCGGTCATCCACTGTACATCGCCTTCCATGAACCTCCCAGCGGCGCCCAGAGAGTCCGTATGATCTACCACCCCTTCCATGTTGATGGTGATCGTCTCAAAACCTCTATGAGGATGATAGGGAAATCCCGGAATTGACCTACCATGATACATTCTATATCCATCCTTAATCATAAAATCTTGACCTATATTCCTCCCTTGCAACCGACTTCTATCTATGCCCATATTTTCATCACCTGATGGATACTCATCTCTATGATAAGCACAAAACAAAAATGGATCTTGAGTCTGCCAAGGGAAGCCCAGAGTCTGTATTGAAAGTATCTTATTCATATGACCATAACAGCTAAATGCTGAAATGGTTAGCCGTTTAGGATTACGATCCTTCCGAAGTGAGCCATTTTATGATTATTTGACTTAACTCCTCTCGCTTGTCTATAAAATTATGGTCTGAGTCTAAGACCACTGTGGTGGCATTATTGAGTGTCTCTATCCACTCCATGTTTTTGTCAGAGTCTTCTATTATCAAAATATCTTTTTGAGATAATTGAGCATTATAATGACCTATGTCATAGGCTTCTTGATTATCTAACAACTCTTGTAAAAAGAGATCAATGTTATGATTCATCATGACTTGCTTCAGCATATAGTTTTTAAAACCACCGAGCTCGTCTAAGGAAGAATAATTCTTCATGAGGTCCCCATAATTAACAGAAGTCAGGGCGACAATCCGTTTTATCTGATCATTTTGACTGCCCTGTATCAGAGCAATCCCTCCTCCAAAACTCCGCCCAACAAGGGTGAACTTACCTGTGTCAATATGAAGGGTTTCAGAAACCTCTTGTTGGCTGAGATACTCAATCAAATAGTCTATATCTTCAAGGCAATTGGAGTAACTATAGAGGCCTTGACTGCCCCAAGCACCTCGATGATTAAAAATGATGACATTGAATCCTTCTGCTCTCATATCGATGGCAAGATCAAAATTGGTGTCATTACCAGGATATCCGGGGACGAGTATTATTGTTTCTTTCGGATGATCACCAGCAGCCAACATCGCATAGCCAGCGATAGAATCACTATCGATGTCAATGATTAATTCTCTATTGAAAGGAGGATACGTATCGTTATGCTCTACGATTTTTCTATTGACTACTGGATCAGAACTTGATAGATAGCATATAAGTGCAATGAAAAAGTATACTCTTAGATCGCTAATAGACATAAGATTACGTCGATGTTGGGAGGACGTTAATTTTTTGAATTGTTTATAAACCATGTTTTGTCGGTATATTGATTTGTATTTATTAGCTGATCTTTAATCCATTGATTCCATTTGGTTTGAAGATCTCTATTACCGTAGACTTCAGAATCATACTCTTCCTGTTTTAGGATCATTTCACGGAAAACGGCATCATATAAAGAGTCTTGTATACCAAGCATCTCATTAAGATTAGGGTTGATTTGATCAATCGCTTTTTTAAATTTTCTGGCATGCAATTCAGCAATATCAAAGTGAACCTGTTCGTGTGCAAGAACGGCTGAATCACCATCTGTATGTTTAAAGTAAGATAGGTAACAATCAAAGTAGGACTCCACATGTACTTTATATTTATTGGGAAAGGCATATCTCCCTTCGATTGCATATCTGAATGTTGAAGATGTTGCAGCAGTGAATGGCCTTTTTAATATTGAGCCTTTAAAGTCAGAAATTTTCAAAGGACGATTCTTGTTCCAAACGATTTCTTTTTCATAATCTTCGGCATTATCTATGAAAAAAACATCTGCTTTTATACGATGACAGGTACTCCAGGCATTTGGTTTTTTATGCTCAGTAATAACATAGCTATTGCCCCCAAGCTTTAGTGTTTGCTGTTTGGCCAAGTTTTTTACCGTCTGATAATCACAGTTCAGAGTAAAGCCACTGTCTTTTACTTCTATTCTACCTAATAGCTGGACTTTTGATCGATCAATAGTATCTCTTTCTATTATTGCAAAAGGTTCAAAAAAGAGAGGAGAACGATCAGTATGGGAAGAGTTCAAAGAATGCGAAACAACCTTAGGACTACAACTAATTAATACAATTGCAAGCAATACTAAAATGACCTTAAAAATAACGGCTAATTTCTGGTTTGATAGTTTAATCATTATACCGGTATAAATGGATCTCCTGCTGCAATATGGTGAATATCAATATTAGGGAACATAGGTGTTAACCAGTCTCTAAGATATCGCATACCAGGTTCTTCGCTTGTAGCATGGCCCATGATGATTAAGCCTTTGCTAATTCCTGCTATCGATGCATCTCGTACATATTCTACTGCTTCCCATTCTGCTGACTCACCTACGATAAGGACATCAATATCCTTTCCCAAGAAGGGTATATGATGTCGTCCTCCCCAAGCCCCGGGCAAGATGCCTACTTTAGTGCATGGTTGCTCTGGATTACCGATATAAAAAGTTCTCTTGAGCTTGAAGGTTCTTTTGATGTCTCCTGCCAGAGTTTGGAGTTCTTGTTGAGGTATGATACAAGTATTCTCAAGGGTGGGATCGAGGGTATCTTGCCACCCCATTTTTTGGAGAAATCCTGTCAAAATACCGTCAGGCCGATATTGATGCCAAAAATCATGAAAGCGCCAAACTACAATGTTATGTTTCTCAAGTAGTTGCTTTTTGTATTGATACACTTCGTCCTCCTCGAGCCAATCAGTCTCATCTAGGTGGTTATAAAAAGTGGGTTCGTGAGTGATGATGAGATTGGCTCCGAGCTTCACTGTTTTGTGGATAACCTCCAAAGTTGCCATAAAGGTTGTCACTACTCCAGTAACATCCTGAGTAGCATCACCGATTTTGATCGTATCCACCGTGTCTTTATCAGTATCGCCGGGGATTTGAGCTATGAGATGATCTATGACCTGTTGTATCGTTAACGATTCATTGGCTGCGGCATGGCACTGAACTTGTGACAAAGGCATGGATAACATCGCTCCAGTCAATGATGTCGCCAATATAGATTCTCCACCGATTTTGATAAATGTCCGCCTGTCAAGTTCTTTCATATCAACTGCTATTGAAGACCTTAAACTACAACTTCCTTGAGTTCCTTTTGGTTGGCAACTTCTACTTTGACAGCTACACCATTGAGTGCAGCATTGCCCGTTAAGAGATCGACTCTCATCTCATCCGTCAGATCGTTTATACTGACACTATTTTGATCAGCCGCTATAGTCATACTCGACTTTTTGCTGGTGCCAAATCCCTGAGGGATACTCACGACACCAGGCATGATATCATCTGTGACATCGACCTCTATTTTGATTTTGCCTACTCGAGAAGATACATGAACGAATGACCTATCCTCTACGCCTAGGCGCTTAGCATCCTCTGGATGGATCTCGGCGGTGCATTCATTTCGACCTTTGCTTAGGCGATAAGAGTTTTGAGTCCATGTATTGTGTTGGCGTAACAAGCGCCTTCCGATCATCTTAAATGGGTACACATCATTAGCTGGTTGGTTGTAGTTGGTATCACCGAGACGCTTGAGGTCATCAAGCATTACTTGTGGAGCTAATCGAATAGTATCATCATTGGTCTGTAGACGATCCATGAGGCAAGGTTTTAATGGACCTAAGTCTACGCCGTGAGGGTGATCTTTGAGTTTTTGGAGGGTCAATCCTTCCTTGGCATAGTGCCCCATCTGCAGCAGCATCTCAAGTATAGACTCAGGTGTCTGTCCATTAGACTCTTCTTGAGTTATCTTGGCAGTAAGTTCTTGAAGTATCTCCCAGTCATGCTTGACTTCTCCTTTTTTGGGAAAGAGTGGGGGAGCGTACTTAGCCGTATTGCGTATGGCGTGATTGTGAAAGCTAATGTCATATTGTGGGATCTCTAAGCCACTGGCAGCAGGGAAAATAATGTCGGCGTGCCTGCTGGTCTCGGTGATATAGATATCAGAACACACGATAAAATCTAATTTGTCAAAGGCCTTTTCTAGTCGCTGTCCATTAGGTG
>CAZJHC010000184.1:0-7395 GCA_964545645.1 uncultured Saprospiraceae bacterium | reverse complement strand
GTACTGGGTGTATTCTCCAGTCGTATCGCCGGATGGCCAGTTTTTAGTCTTTAATTCTTTTGGGGCTCCTGGTGGTGCTGGAGGTGAGGATCTTTTCGTTTCTAAAAAAACGGACTTAGGGTGGAGCAAAGCTAAGGCCATAGGACCAAAAGTAAATTCGATTAATGAAGAAGGGGCTCCACGATTTTCCAGAGACGGTGCCTATTTTTTCTTCACCCGAGCAGAGAACTTAGGAAACTATGAATATGGAGAATGGAGCATCTACTATATAGAGACTAAGTACTTAGAATTGGACAAGCTCTTCCAATAGGTCTTTGATGAGCCTTAAGTGACCCTTCTATTCAATACTTCTTGGAAAGCCTCGACGAGTCGATCTGCGTTAGCTCTATTAAAACATAGTGGCGGTTTAATCTTGATAACATTGTTGCTGGGTCCATCGGTACTGACCAGTATGGATAGTTCTCGAAGTTCATTCTTAATAACGGATGCGAGAACTGTATTAGGCGCCTTATCAGACTGAGGAAGTATGATATCTATACCAATAAAAAGGCCAGCCCCTCTAACATCTCCTATGACATCATAATATTGCTGTATCTCCCTAAATCGATCCATCATATAGTTACCTACCAGGAGGGCATTTTGTTGAAGGGATTCATTTTCTATTACCTCCAATACTGCCTTGCCTATGGCACATGAGACGGGATTGCCACCAAAAGAGCTGAAGAACTCCATGCCATTGTCAAAGGCATCGGCGATCTCATCTGTACATACCACCGCCGCCATCGGGTGCCCATTGCCTATGGGTTTACCTAATATGACGATATCTGGTAGTACTCCATGTCCCTCATAACCCCAATAATGTGTCCCTATCCTTCCAAATCCTACTTGTACCTCATCACTGATACAGACACCACCTTGAGACCTGATATAAGGATACAACTCATTCAGATATCCCGTGGCTAGCGGCACTTGGCCTCCACAGCCTACGATCGGCTCTGCTATGAATGCCCCGATAGTCGCCGATTCATTTATTTCTATAAAATCCCGAGCATATAATCTTCCACCATCATCACCAGTATACTTGCCTCGATAGCAATCTGGCAACTCTGCTTCTATGATATGTCCCTGGCGTCCACTCCCTCCTTTATGAGCATATTTGTAATGGCTGACCTCAATACCACTGCTGCTGTTACCATGGTAGCCATGCTTAACTACAGCCATCGTATCTCGGCGTGTATAAACTCGTGCCATACGGAGTGCTAAATCGCTAGCCGCACTGCCAGAGTTGACGAAGTATACTTTGCTTAATTCATCTGGAAAATAACTCAGCAAATGCTGTGCATAGTTCGTTAGACTATCGAATATGTATCGAGTGTTGGTATTGAGATGGGCCATCGCTCGCCGTCCAGCATTGACAACATGGGGATGACAATGTCCGACATGTTTTATATTGTTATAAGCATCGAGTAGCGCATTGCCCTCACTATCATACATATACTGAAATGCTGCAGATCTCATATATATAGGTCGATCATAACTGAGGGACAATCCTGGACCGAGATATTTCTTCCTAGCTTGCAAAGCCTCTGAAGACGTTTGAATCCTTTTCGGTTTGTACCCACAGGCTTTTCTGAATGCCTCCGAAGCTCGGTATGGACTGATACTAATCCACCGTCCCAGTAGATCCCAAGCAGGACGCTCACTGATAGTGATATAGTCACTATCAGGCTTTTCTCGTTTAGTCTTGGCACTGTTGCATACACTAGTACACAGCCGTGCTGCGATCAAGTAGTAGATGAGATCAAGTTCAGACTCTTTTAAGGGAATGATCAGGTGATACGCTTGGATGACATGAACTGCGGACCCTATAGGGTCATCAATATCCATCAGGACATAGGCCAAGCCTACGGCTAATTCATTGATGAGCGAACTATAAACCATATCACCAAAATCAATGATGCCACTCACCTCTCCATCTTTGGTAAGCACGTTCCAATCATTCGCATCATTATGAATGAGAGACTTTCTTAAGATAGGTAATTGAGATAAGACATGCTCCTTATATTGCAAGAAAAAATAGTCAACGAGCTTGCGCTCATGAGGACAATCTATGAACTCTATCAATGGTTCGTTAAGGAGAAAATGATCCAAATCCCAAACCATTCTCTTAGCCCTTATAGCCACGGGATTGAGCTTAGATAATTGGTGATCTATCTGTCCAAGAAAACGACCGTACGATCGTAATAGAGTCGCCGAAGGTTGCTCTATATCACCCCAAAAGGTTCCAGTCACATAGGTCAACAATCGAAAACATTGATCAGGATGAGCGTTGTCAAAGGTGAGGCTTTCTGTAGCACTGTTGGCGATCACCTTAGGATATCGATTAGAGTTGTCTTCAAGATCCTTAAGCACTTCATTTTCTGCTTTGATAACCTCTATGATTCTTTGGTTCTGCTGGTAAGCCTTGAGTACAAATTGGCCTTGAGTCGAGGTGACTCGATAGTTCATACTATCATAGCCTTCCATTACTTCAATCCTTACTTGATTGAAGTTCCAATGTTTTTCTATCAATTTGACTATGGACATCCTGTAAAACTATACAAGCTAGCTGTATTTCTTATAAGCTGTATTAAAGGAACATCAAATAATTGATCTGCTTTTGCAACCGTGTTGCATAATTATCGGATTGATCTATATTTGCACACAGATCGTTTTCAATATTCTTAAACCTTCATCTTGAGAAGGACTAATTTATGACTTTAACATACAAGAACGATTGATTCAATCTCAATGAAGCACGTACGCAATCTTACCACCATCATTGTATTCCAATGTCTATTTTGTCTTCTAACTACATATAGGTGCGACGCACAAGAAGAGCTTTCTTGGGATATTCTTGCCGATGTAACTTTCGAAACTGAATACTTTGAAGATACAGATAGCTATTGGTTGGTACCAGAGTTTGGTGACTTAATCAAAATGTATGACCATCAAGACGTCATTATTGAAGGTTACCTCATACCTATCGATATGGAAAACGATTTTTATGTCGTTTCCAGATATCCCTATTCCTCCTGTTTCTTTTGTGGTGGAGCTGGACCGGAGTCAATAGTGGAGATACAGCTTACTGATCAAAATAATGCTCTACATATAGATGAGCGAATCCGTGTTCAGGGTGAACTCGTCCTCAATGTTTCAGATTTTGAGCACTTCAATTATTTAATCTACTATGCCAGAGTACTTGAGTAATCAAGTCTAATCTTACCATAAAATGTAGGTGCCCGACATTAATTGCAACATCATTGCATTTAGAATAACTTATAGCTATTTTGCAACATAGTTGCATATATTAGTTTATTCAATTCGTCCAAATACTTTAACATTAATTCAAAATCATGATTACAAAAGAACAAGTACTACATGCACAAAACGAATGGGGAACAGGTGTGGTAAATATAGGATCTCTTAAAGATGACAGAATAGCTTGTGAAACTTATACCAGTGAGTTTCTTGATACACTTTATGCCTTTGAGTTGGGTACCGTACTATTTAAGCCAACCAAGTGTAAGTATGAACAATTTAGACCTGTCAAATCGCAAGCGTTGTCCTACTTTATAGCAGGAGAAGGCAAAGCTTGTGAAGAAGATACTGGTTTTGCCATTGCTCCATGGACCACAATCAAATTTGAAAATGCTGGGATTATACTCGAAGAAAAAAGAGCAATCGCTATGGGTAACTACTTTTTTACTGCATTAGATGGTAGCGTAGCTAAGGTGGAGTATACTTTTGGGTATAGATTGGTGGGTAATCTATTAAAAATAGATTTACATCATTCTTCGTTCCCTTATAACCCTCAAGCTACGGTTTGATGAAAAAGGCGATTTATTTTGTATGTCCTACTGATTGTCTTGAAAATGAAATCTCCCAAACATATAAAGGAGATAAGTTCTTCTATACATCACTCGGCAACACATTTTCGACAAATCATGAGTCTATGACAGAGATCGCCAAGTTGATAAAAGATCATAAGATCGAAGAAATTCATTTCATTCTATCAGATCAAAATCAGATTATTTTAGACGCAATAAAAGACCAAGCCTTCAACGGTGTTAGAGGCTTGGCCTCTTTTTACACATCGATCCAAAAACAATGGAAAGAGTCTGAGAAAGTCTGGCAAACAATAGATCAACAACACTTTTTACTATCCTACTTTCTTAATAATCGTATCACTGAGATGCATTTCCAACTCGGTGCCTATAATGTCACTTATGTAGAAATGATAGGAAAAATATACAAGAGAGATCAGGGTGTTTTTTGTAATATCTACCCGGACTTAATCTATAAAGATCGCCTCCAATTAAATTAGTCAATTTGAAAGCTAATCAACTCGATATAAGACCTACTACCATATTAACAGGTTTTTTGGGCGCTGGTAAGACAACTTACTTGAATCATCAGCTTTCGCAAACCCCAGATACTCGATATGCCATTATAGAAAATGAATATGGAGAGCAAAGTATTGATAGTGAATTGATTATGAGAGCAGAAGATGATATAGTAGAACTTAACAATGGTTGCCTCTGCTGTACGCTTAATGACAATCTTTATGACATACTCAACAAGTTATATCAACGCAAAGACGAGTATGACCAACTTATAATAGAAGCTACTGGCGTAGCAGATCCTCGAGGACTTGCGTCACCATTCCTCAATAATTATGCGATTAAAAAGCAGTTTCCTTTAAGTAGAATCATTTGCCTTGTGGATGCTGAACGTATCGAAGAGCAACTAAGAACTACTGAGGAGGCCATACATCAGATTACATTCAGCGATGTACTACTTATCAATAAGATCGAATTAGTTTCACCCAAGCGCCTTGCTGCTATCGAAGCGTTGCTGCATCGATTGAATCCGCTCGCACAGATTCTTACCGGCAGTCAGATGAACTATCCAGAGATAGATAGTGCCATGCACAATACAGATTTGGATAAAGGAATTTTTGGACAAGAGGAAAAGTCAGAGACAGACGCATTCCCTGTACAAATACCTCATTCGCATCATCACCATGACCATACAGATGGGGTGACGTCACATACTCTAATTTTTGATAGGCCTTTTGATTACCCTAAGCTTCATTTGAGACTTTTGGGATTTCTTAAATTTCAAGCACAAGGGTTATATAGAATGAAAGGATTCTTGTGGCTACAGCACTCTGATCAGCAACATCTGCTACAATCCGTTGGTAGTCGTATGTCTCTGGATGAAAAAAGACCTTGGGCTCTTAATGAATCTCGGGAGAGTAAGATTGTTATAATAGGCAGAAACTTTCAAAAGAAAAGCTTGGAGAAAATGTTCACCCAATGTTTCGCAAGTCAAAAAGACCTGATCTATGAAAAGTAATCCTTCATTTTCTCTTGGTGGAAACGTGAAGTTACAATCAGATGTAGTTGGCGCAGCAGCAAGCAATCTATGTGTGATCCATTGTATGGTGACACCGGCAATATTTGCAGTGCAGGCAACTTCTTTAAGCTGCTCTGAGATTAGTCCTACATGGTGGAGCATGATAGATTATCTTTTTCTGGCGATTACAATTGGTGCTATATACTTTACAGCAAGATCTACATCGTCATCCTGGGTATCTAAAGTGCTATATGTTCTGTGGTCTGTCCTTGCCTTACTTGTGATCAACAATAGTTTGAGCCTCCTTCCTATCCCACATATCATTTTATATATACCAGCATTAGCTATGTCAGTACTTCATATGTACAATCGCAAATATTGCCTCTGTAAAGAAGAACGCTGTTGCGCTGATTGATTACGTTGATTTAGACCATTAGTAATATTCATCTACTATAACGAGTAACTCGTCGAACAATCCTTTCAGATAACTCAGTCATCATTCATTTTGCACCTACAAGCTCGAGCGCTATGAAATATATTGCATTATTTATCGGAGGATTTAACATTGGAGCTGCTGTGCACACCATTGTCAATAGCACATTTGCTCCTATGGATGGTCTTCGTGGCCTTATAGGTATCTTCTTGATAGGATATTTCTTGTATATAGACTATCACGAGCGCACCAACGAATCTTTCATCAACTGATAAAACTTCCAAATAACCCTATTTGAATAGTGAGGGTACGTTAGCTCAAAGCCTTTACTTCCTTAGGATATGGTTTAGATAGGTTAGATATAGTAAGGCCCATAGCATATGTTATCTCCAAGACAGAGGTAAAAGAAGTGCTCCAATCGACAGATAAGATATATGCTGATTACTATGATCGTCATAGACATGGCCAATTATTTAATGTAGATACTTTACGTAAATCATTAGTCTATGTCAACCTTTATATTTTTAGATCATTATCAATAGCATACTAATAAGAATAACATTATGGCTTTACCTTCTCCATTATTTGATAATCTAAGATTGCCAGCTATTGGCTCACCTCTTTTCATTATCTCAGGTCCAGAACTCGTCATAGCACAGTGCAAGGCGGGTATCGTTGGTTCATTTCCAGCACTCAATGCAAGGCCGCAATCTCAACTGGATGAATGGTTGCACCAGATCAACGAAGAGTTAGATGCTTATAATAGAGATAATCCAGAGCGACCCGCAGCACCTTTTGCGGTCAATCAGATCGTCCATAGGAGTAACAATAGATTAGAAGAGGACATGGTCACCTGTGCCAAGTGGAAAGTCCCTTTAGTAATCACTTCACTTGGTGCCAGAGAAGACTTGAATGTTGCCGTCCATGAATGGGGTGGCATCACTTTGCATGATGTTATTAATGATCGATATGCCCATAAGGCTATAGAGAAAGGTGCTGACGGGCTGATACCCGTAGCGGCAGGCGCTGGTGGTCACGCTGGTGTCACATCTCCTTTTGCCTTGATGCAAGAGATAAGAGCTTGGTTTGATGGTCCGGTAGTTCTGTCAGGATCTATTGCCTCTGGAGCAGCCATATTGAGTGCCCAAGCAATGGGTGCAGACTTGGCCTATATCGGGAGTGCTTTCATTTCTACCAAAGAAGCCAGAGCCAATGATGATTACAAACAAGGCATCATCGATGGAAAAGCTGCTGATATAGTCTACTCCAATTTATTCACTGGAGTCCATGGCAACTACTTAAAGAAATCTATCGAAAATGCTGGATTGGATCCAGATAATCTCCCAGAGAGTGACCCGAGCAAGATGAACTTTGGCTCTGGTGGCAACACAGACGCCAAAGCTTGGAAAGACATCTGGGGCTGTGGTCAAGGGATTGGCAATATTGACCAAGTACTGTCGACTCAAGAATTGGTTGATAAGTTCAGTCGTGAATATAAGACAGCCTCTAAGAGGCTGTCGTCCTTGACGGCTTAGCCTATCCAAATCTTCATACGCTACTAC